>NZ_JBVHXT010000033.1:0-18478 GCF_055569255.1 Streptomyces sp. NPDC029296 | reverse complement strand
ATCTCCCCCCCCCCCCCCACCCCCCCCCCCCGGCCCCCCCCCCCCCCCCCCCCCCCCCCCCCCCCCCCCCCCCCCCCCCCCCCCCCCCCCGGCCACCGGTCCGTCCGCGCCCCCGTCCGCCCCGGCCCATGGTGACGCCGGAGGGACGGGGGCGGCGCGCGGAGCGGTCGTCCGCGTCAGATCACGCCCTGGGCGAGCATGGCGTCGGCGACCCGTTCGAAGCCGGCGATGTTCGCGCCGGTGACATAGTCACCCGGGGCGCCGTAGCGCTCCGCGGTCTCGTGGCAGGTCGCGTGGATGTCACGCATGATGTGCGCCAGTTCCTCCTCCACCCGGGCCGGCGGCCAGGCCGTGCGCGCGTGGTTCTGCGCCATCTCCAGAGCGCTGACCGCGACCCCGCCCGCGTTGGCGGCCTTGCCGGGGCCGAAGGCGACCCCCGCGCGCTGGAAAAGGTGCACCGCGTCGGGCGTGGTGGGCATGTTCGCGCCCTCGGCGACCACCTTCACGCCGTTGCGCACGAGCGTGGCCGCGTCGTTCTCGTCCAGTTCGTTCTGGGTGGCGGACGGCAGCGCGACATCGGCCGGTACCTCCCAGACGCGTCCGCCCGGCACGAACCGGGCCGAGGTCCCGCGCCGCTCGGCGTACTCTTCGATCCGCCCGCGCTCGACCTCCTTGACCTGCTTGAGCAGGTCGACGTCGATGCCCTTCTCGTCGACGACGTACCCGCTGGAGTCCGAGCACGTCAGCGGATTGGCACCGAGGGCGAGCAGCTTCTCGAC
Organism: Streptomyces sp. NPDC029296; assembly: GCF_055569255.1. Classification (NCBI taxonomy): domain Bacteria; kingdom Bacillati; phylum Actinomycetota; class Actinomycetes; order Kitasatosporales; family Streptomycetaceae; genus Streptomyces; species Streptomyces sp. NPDC029296. The sequence goes on along the minus strand of NZ_JBVHXT010000033.1, from coordinate 17,699 downwards.
GGTGTAGATCGCGACGTTGCCGGAGCCGGAGACGACCGCGGTCTGGCCCTCCAGGTCCTCGCCGCGCTCGCGCAACATCGCCGCCGCGAACAGCACACTGCCGTATCCCGTGGCCTCGGGCCGGATCGCCGAACCGCCCCACCCTGTTCCCTTGCCGGTCAGGACGCCGGCTTCCCAGCGGTTCGTGATCCGCCGGTACTGCCCGAACAGATAGCCGATCTCGCGTCCGCCGACCCCGATGTCACCGGCCGGCACGTCGGTGTGCTCACCGATGTGCCGGTACAGCTCCGTCATGAACGACTGGCAGAACCGCATGATCTCCGCGTCGCTGCGGCCGTGGGGGTCGAAGTCGCTGCCGCCCTTGCCGCCGCCGATACCGAGACCGGTCAGCGCGTTCTTGAAGATCTGCTCGAAACCGAGGAACTTGACGATCCCGAGGTTGACGGACGGGTGGAAACGCAGACCCCCCTTGTACGGGCCGAGCGCGCTGTTGAACTCCACCCGGAATCCCCGGTTGACGTGCACGCGCCCCTGGTCGTCCTGCCAGGGCACGCGGAAGATGACCTGGCGCTCCGGCTCACACAGCCGCTCGATGAGGCCTGGCTCGGCGAACTCCGGCCGTGCCGCCAGCACCGGCGCCAGCGTGTCCAGCACCTCGTGCACGGCCTGGTGGAACTCGGGTTGGGCGGGATTGCGCCGCTCGATCTCGGCACGCAGGGCGTCGAGCCGGGTCTTGCTCTGGTCTCGGGTCGTCACAGGGTCCCTCTCTGGCACGGCTGTCACCGGTACGAGACCGGCGAAGGGGCGCCCGGCTCCGTTGCCGCGCGCAGGACGGGGCCGCCCCGGACCCCTCGTCAGGTGTCACCCTGACCTCCGGAAACGGCCGGCCCCTCAGTGTTACCCCTGTGTAAACCCCGAGGCCAGCATGGTGCGCAACTGTCCGGAGTCTGAGATCACAGGCCGTCGCGACGGCCCTACGGCCGTGCCCGGAGCCGCCTGGCGTTCCGTCAGCGGTTCTCCCGTGGCGACCCTGTCCGCGCGGACCGGCCGGGGCCCGGAACTCACGATTCGGTTTCCATCGCCCGCAGCCATGCCCGGACGTCGTCGACGACCCGTCCCGATTCCTCGGTCACCCGGCCGTCCGCATCGGCGATCGGGCACTGCACGACCAGGCCGGCGAAGCCGGCGAGATCCATCATCGCCGACACCTCCGCGCGCTGACGAGAGTCGTACCGGGCGAAGTCGTCACACGCTTCGACCAGCGCGGTCAGTGACGGCAGCCCGCGTACCAGCAGGGACCGCAGGTCCTGCAGGACACAGCGCATGGCCGTGCCGCGCTCGCACAGGGCGGACGCCGCGTCCAACGCCTCGCTCCACCGCTCCAGGTCCCTCGCCCTGTGCTGCCGGGCGTCCGTGAGCGCTTGGGCCTGCCACCTCACGACGATTTCCCGCCAGAGGTCGGCCGAGGTCGTCCGGATCTCGGCCAGCACCTTCGCCCCGCCCGCCGTCCCGCCGCCGCCGACGGCTTCGGAACCTCCGGCCAACCGCGCCAATGCCGCGCTGCGGGCAGCCGCCCCGTGCAGGGTCCTGATCGCCCTGCCGGTGGAAGCGGTGCAGAAGGTACGCACTACGCGCAGGGTTCCTGCCTCGGCGACCCGGCTGACGACGAGGTGGCCGACCACCCCGAGGGCCACGCCGCCGGCCAGCTTGGCGACAGCGGACGGCACGGCACTCCTGCGCGGCCGTGGGAGATCGATGCCCCCCTCGTCGTGGACGGTCGGGTCTTCGATCGCGGGCGGTTCGACCAGATCCACGTGCTGGAGACGCCGAAGCAGATCGTGGAAGGGGACGAGTGCCTCGTCGTGGAGCGTCTGCCGTGCCTTCCGCAGGGCGGCGTCCTCCTCGGCGCATCGCTGCGCGAGCTCCTCGTGACGCTCCTTCAGACGCTTGTACCTCTGCGGTTTCGACTTCGCCGGCCCGGCGGTGTCGACTGGGTCGATGGCCATGTTCCCCCCTGGATGCCCGGCTCGGAGATCTTAGTGCCGCCCGGGCGGTCCTTCGCCCTGGTGTGGCATGCCGTGGCCGATCGAGTGCGGGGCCGTCCCCGTGGCCGGTGTCGGCCGCCGCCTGCTCCCTCGCCCTTCCGGTCAACGGGCACCGCCAGGTCGCGCGGGCGGCAATCCCCTGAAGGAGTGAGCAACCCTGATCGAACGAGTTTGAGTCGGGAACGCCCGGAGCCCTCATGGCCCCGCCCCGGCCTTGGAACATGCGTTCACGAGATGCCTCCGGCCGGACCGTGACGCGACCCGGTCGACAGCGTTTTTTAGAGCACCTGTGCCAGACCGACGCCCAGACGGAGGACACCATGCACCCCGAGCCCGCTCCCGCGCCGCGGCCTCCCGCAATCGAACGGCACCCCGACACCACCCGGCACGGCGTTGACGGTGCCGTGGTCACGAAACGCCTGGGCAAGGGGTGGGCGGCATGAACGAACCCACCGATGCACCAGCCGGCAGCGTCCCGGGACCGCGGGCCACCCCCGAAGGCCCGGCACCGTCCGCCGTGCCGCGGGACCGGCCCGACGACTCCCCCGCGGGCGGGCCGGGCGGCGCGGCGCGGACACCCGTGCCGGATCCGCAGATGCGCCACGTCGACCTGACGGGAAGCCGTGAGGCGGCCGGCCGGTCCATCAGGATGCGTGACATGGCCCGGCGCCTGCCCCAGCTGGTGCGCCGCTCGCTCGCGCTGGCCTGGCGGGTCGATCACCGGGCGACCGTCGGCCTCCTGCTGTGCCAGGCCGCCGCCGGCGTGATGCAGGCCCTCGGGCTGGTCGCCATCAGCGGCACCCTCACCGCGCTTTTGACCAGCGGCGACATCTACGACCGGCTCCTCGACGCCTGGCCGCCCGTCGCCCTGCTGGCCGGTGCTGCCGCCATGCGTGCCCTGCTGGGGATCACCGTCAACTGGCTGTCGGCGCGCCTCGGTCCGCTGATGTCCCGCGAGGCGGAGCAGATGCTGCTCGCCGGCTGCGCCGAAGCGGAGTTGTGCGCCTACGACGAGCCCGACTTCAACCGCGCCCGCGAGGCCGCCGACCGCGGCGCGCAGGTCACCGGCGACCTCATCGACGAGGGCCAGGACCTGATCGCCTCGGGTGCCGCCTTCCTCGCCGGCGCATTCGTGCTGGCCGGCGTGCACTGGATCCTGCTGCCGCTGCTGGTCGCGGCCAGCCTGCCCCAGGCCCTCGCCCAGGTCGGTGCCGCCCGGGCGCGCTACCTGGCGAACCTGCGCAGCCACGGCGACCAGCGGATGCTGTCGGTGCTGCGCTGGCACATCTACACCAGGGAGGCCGCCGACCAGATCCGCGCCGGCACCATGGCCGGCTTCCTGTCCGGGCGGTACCGGCAGACGGTCGCCCGGATCAACCGCGAGGACCGGGCCGCGGCCGACCAGGGTGCTCGCATGTCCCTGCTCGGAGCACTGTGCGGAGGGCTCGGATCAGCGGTGGTATGGGCCGCGGTGGTGTGGCTGCTGGCCACCGGCAGCATCAGTGTCGGGCACGCCGGCACCGCCGTCTTCGCCCTGCAGACGTCCGGTCAGGCGGTCCGCGGCCTGGTCGCCGTCGGGGCGCGTGCCGTGCGCACCGGCCTGTACATGGACGACTGGAGCGGCTTCCTCGACCAGGCCGGGGGCTTCCGCCTGCGCCGCGGCTCACACCGTCCCGGTCCGCCGGAGAGGATCGAGATCAAGTCGGTGACCCACCGCTACGCGGGCGAGGACCGTGACGCGGTGTCCGGGGTGTCGCTGACGCTGCGGCGCGGCGAGGTCACCGCCCTGGTCGGGTTCAACGGCTCGGGGAAGTCGACGCTGTCGAAACTGGTCGGCGGCCTGTACCTGCCCACCCGGGGCGAGGTGCTGTGGGACGGTGTGCCCACCGGTGACGTCGACCCCCAAGCCCTGTGGCAGCAGGTCGCCCTGGTGCCGCAGGAGTACGCGCGCTGGCCGCTGACCGTGCGGGAGAACGTGACCCAGGGGCAGCCCACGGCGCGCGGCGACGCCGCGGTGCGTGAGGCGTGTGAGGCCGCCGGCGCCGACGAGGTCGTCGACCGGCTCCGTGCCGGGCTGGACACCCTCCTGGCCCGCGAATGGCTGGGCGGGGAGGAGTTGAGCGGTGGCCAGTGGCAGCGCATCGCCCTCGCCAGGGCGTTCTTCCGGCCGGCCGGGCTGCTGGTGCTGGACGAGCCGACGGCGAACCTCGATCCCCGCGCCGAGTACCGGATCTTCCAGCGGCTGAGGAATCTGGCCCGGGACCGCGTCGTGCTGCTGGTGACCCACCGCATCACCAATGTCGCCGTCGCCGACCGGATCGTCGTCCTGGACGAGGGCAGGATCGTGCAAGAAGGCACCTACGCCCAGCTCGCCCGGCAGCCGGGCTTGTTCCGGCAGTTGCTGTCCTATCAGGTCACGTCCGAGCCGGACGGCGAGACGACGGGAGAACGCGCATGAGCCGCCCCATGGCGGCGGCGACGGCGATGCCGGACCAGGCGGTACCGCCCGGACCGTGCGGGTGAGCCGGCGCCACCGGTATCACGTCGGCTCGTCGCACGCCGATGCCCACAGCGCCACGTGAGCACCCCGACGCCCCGCTCGTGGCGGTCGGCCGGGCCGTAGAGTCGGAGTCGGCCGCCAGAGCCTGCTCGCGTGGGCCGAGCAGCCCGGCCCGGCGGGCGGGCGTCTCAGGGGGCGCAAGGTCCCGTTCCAGTCACCGCGTTCGCGCTGCGGGCGGTGTCGTACGAGCCGGTCGTACGCACTCTGGCCGAGGACGGCCTACGCACCATGGCGCACCCCGCGCGTACCCGTCCGCGGCGCGGCTTCACCGGCGAGCGCGAGCGCCGTTACACGATCGATGCGGTGCGCCCCCTTGGCGGCGGCCCCTCCGGTCGCGAGGAGGCCGGCCGTTTCCACAGCGTCCGCCGCGCCTCCCGCCCGCCCGAGGGCGCCGCGGGCCAAATGAAACGCGGGCCGTCCGGGAAACCGGAGGCGGACAATCCCGCAACAGAACGGCAACTTGGAGTCGGGAACTCCATATTCCGCCAGAGCTCTTTATACCCGGCCAAGAACTTCTTATTTGAGCGACCGGCGATATGGCTGATTAGGTTTGTTCCCGACAGCGGGCCCCGGCCCGGAAGACGACTTCAGTCCATGAGGGGGAAAAGTGACTGTCGTCCAAGAGGTTGCGTCACCAACCGCGGCCACCCATCCGAGTTATCTGCCCGTTCGCCTCGACGCGGGACGCGCGGACATTCTGAAGCTCCAGCGGCTGCTGCGGGACGGAGCGCGCGCACACAACGAGCAGTTCGACGAGGACGCTCACCTGAACGACGTCATTCCCAAGCCCTGGGGGTACGAGTACCGCGCCTATGTCGACGACTTCTTCGACCTGTGGGCGCTGCACATCGTCGGCGGGGCCGGCACCTCGGTGCACGTGCACCCCCGCAAGCTGACCTACCTGCTCTGCCTGGGCGGCCAGGGTGTCACGACCGGCGTGGACCGCGAGGATGTCCCGGTGCGGGCGGGCACCATCCTGCGCATCGCGCCCGGCGCCTTCCACGGCACCCGCAACACCGGTGACGACCCGCTGGAGCTCATCGAGGTCGAGGTGCCCCGCAACAAGTTCGACCTGATCCGCCTCCAGGACGAGTACGACCGCACCGGCAAGGGCTACGAGACCGTCTCCGTGGAGGAGCCCCGCCACCCCATGCGCAGCGTCCCCGCCTATCCGAACACGAAGATGCGGGCCCGGACGCCCGACGGCCGCTTCCGGTTCGACCTGCGCACCGGGATGGACATCTTCTACCGCCCCAGCGACCGGGACCTCTTCTACATTCCGCTGCACATTGCGGGCGCCGTGAACCGCGACGTGGAAATCCTCACCGGGCACCCCGAGGACACCCGCCGCCCGCAGACCGACAAGCAGTATCTCTGCATCAGCGGGAACGCCTGACAAACAGCAGGGGAATTCGGCCGTTCCAGCGGTCGTATCGAAAGAGCGGCACCGAAGGAAAAGGAAGAAAGAAATGTCGCGCAACGCTGTCATCATCACCGGCCCCGGCTTCCAGGACCACGACGTCGTCTTCACCTACTACCGCCTCCTGGAGGAGGGTTGGCACGTCGACGTGGCGACGAAGAACGCGGACGCCGTGACCGGCAAGTACGGAATTCCGCTGCCCATGGACAAGACCGCCCGTCCGCTCATCGCGTTCGAGGACCTCGCCGTCGACGAGTACGACGTCGTGATCCTCACCGGCGGTCACGAGGCGCCGGACCGCGTCCGCCAGGACCGGCTCGTCCTCGACTTCGTGGCCGGCATGGACAAGGCCGGCAAGGTCGTCGCGGGCCTGTGCCACGGCCCCTGGATCATGGTCAGCGCCGGCGTCCTCAAGGGCCGCAGGGCCTGCGCCTACATCGGGCTGCGCGACGACGTCATCAACGCCGGCGCCGATGTCGTCGACAGCGACGTGATCGTCGACGGCAACATCATCACCTGCTCCTACTACGGCTACATGGGCGCCTTCATGCGCGCGGTGTTCGAGACCACGGACAAGATCGCCACCGAGAAGCAGGCCGCGTGATGACCGCTCCCGGCGAACTGCTCGCCCTCGACTTCGACGGGGTCGTCTGCGACGCCCTGGAGGAGTGCGCGCTGGTGACGTGGCTGGGCGTTCACCCGCTCGACCCGTCGCTGACCGGCCCGGAGCACCTCGAGGCCGTACCGGAGGAGTTCGTGGCGCGATTCCGCACGGTACGCGACTACGCGCGGCTGCTCGACCACTTCGTGGTCGCGCATCTGCCGGAGTCCGCCGGCATCGCCGCGCAGGCCGACTTCGACCGGCTCTTCGACGCCCTGTCGCCGGACCACGTACGGCGGTTCACCGACACCGCCACCCGCGCGCGGGAATGGCTGCGCACGCGGGAGCCGGAGTTCTGGCTGGACCTGCACACGCTGTATCCGGGCATCCCCGACCTGTTGCGGCGCTACAGCGGATCGGTCGTCGTCGTCACCGCGAAGGACGCCGGCTCCGTGCACGCCATCCTGGCCCACCATGGGCTGGACGGGACGGTGGCCGAGGTGTTCGGCGAGTGCGCCCGCAAGGCCGAGGCCGTCCGCGAGGTCGGCGCCCGCTGGGGCGTGCCGCTGGAGCGGGTGACGTTCGTCGACGACAACCTCACCAACGCGGCACGGGTGGCCGGCACCGGCGCCCGCGTCCGGTGGGCGCAGTGGGGCTACCAGACCCCCGAGCACCGCGCCGAGGCCGAGCGGCTCGCCCTGACGCCGCTGCACCTGGCCGACCTCGCCTCGCTCACCCCCGTGGCGGCCTGACCCAGGCCACCCGAGGGCCGGCCCAGGGCCCCCCGGGCCACCCCAGGGGGCCCTGACGCCACCTCAGGGCCACGCCAGGGCTGCCTCGGAGGCGACCACCGCCTCCGGGGCAGCCCGCGCCCGCCCTGTCTCCTCCTTGCCGTCACCCCCAGTCCGTCCCGTCCGAGCCCGGAGTCCTCGATCATGACCGCCGCAGATCCGATCACTTCGCCCACGCCCGTGCACCCCCCGAAGCCGGCGGTGCCGCGTACGGCGTTCGGGGTCCAGCTCGGCCTGCTGACCTTCCTGGCCGTCGCCGTCCCCGCACAGCTGTACCTGGCCATCCCCGTGGCCGACACCATGCGCGGCGTCTTCCACGTCGGCGGCGAGTCGGCCGCTTGGACGGGCAGCGCCTTCTCGCTGGCCTACGCGGTGGGCTTCCTGCTCTTCGGCCCGCTGTCCGACCGGTACGGGCGCCGTCCCACGCTCGCCCTCGGCGCCCTCGCCACCGCGGTCGCCACCGCGGCCACCTCCCTGAGCCCGTCCTTCGGCTGGTTCCTCGCCTTCCGGGTCCTGCAGGGCCTGGCCGCCGCCAGCTTCGCCCCGGTCGCGCTCGCCTACGTCGCCGAGCACGCCCCGGCCGCCCGCCGCCCCCTCGCGCTGTCCGTACTGACCACGGGGCTGCTCGGCGCGGGCCTCGCCGGGCAGGCGTACGGCCAGTCGCTCGGTACCGAGAGCGCGTGGCGGGCCGCCTTCTGGATCCCGGCCCTGCTGTACGCGGCGGCGGCGATCGCGCTGTACCGGCTGCTCGCCCCGTCGGCCCCCGACGCCTCGGCGAGCGTGCGCGGTGTCCTCGCCGCGCTGCGGCGCCTGCTGCGGGAGCCCGCCGCGCTCGCGGTGTTCGCCTCCGCGCTCACGGTGTTCGGGAGCTTCGTCGCCCTGTACGCGGTCCTCGACGTCCACCTGGGCGACCGTCTCGGCTACACCGGCGGTCAGTTGCTCGGTGTGCAGGGCATCGGCGCGCTGGGCCTGGCCGTCGCCCCGGTCGTCAACCGGCTCGCCGGCGGACGCGGTCCGCGCTTCCTGGCCGTGTCCGGCTTCCTCACGGCGCTGTGCGGCCTGCTGCTGGCCCAGGTCACGGCCGCGTCCGCGGTGCTGATCGCGGGGACCGTCGTCTTCGTCGGCGGCATCGGCCTCGTCGTCCCTGGCCTGGTCGGCCTGCTGCACCAGATCGTGCCGTACGCGCGGGGAGCGGCCGTCTCCGTCAACACCACGGTGCTGTTCATCGGGGCCTCGCTCGGCCAGGTCCTGGCCGCGGGCGCCTCCTACCACGCCACCCTCGGTGTGCTGTCCGCCGCCGTCCTGCTCGCCGCCGGCGCGGTGGCCGCCACCGCCAGGCTGACGCCGGCCGGGTGAGCGGCGGGGCAGCAGCCGCCCGCCGCATGAGCGCGCCCCCTTTCCTTCTCCCGCCCCGCTCCTTCCGGAGGCATGCCATGCAGTCCGCCCGTCGGCTCCGCCCGCCCCTCGTCGCCCCGGCCGCCGCGGTCCCCGCGCTCCCCGCGGTGGCTCACGACGGCACGCACGGCACCCAGCGGTGCACACGCTCGCCCGTCCGGACCTGTGCGCCGGCCGGCAGCCGGCCGCCGGAGAACCTGGCGCCGGAGGAGGACGACACGCCCGCGCCGCACAGCGGGGTCTTCGCCGCCGGCATCCCCCGCGCCGCGGGCTCCCTGTGCGTGACGCCGAGCACCGGCCAGGTCGAGGCGGCCGGCGTCTGGCGGATCACCGGGGGCCGGCGCCCGGCGCGGATCACCGCCCTCCCGGCCGGCGCCCCGCTCAACGGGCGGGCCGGCGAAGGACGCACCGGCCGGATCCGCGCCGCCGGCCCGGCGTGGGCCACCATCCGGCGCGTCCCGCCGCGGGGCGGTGCCGCGACCGCCTGGTACCCCTCGAACGCCCCTGCCCCGGCCGCGGGCTTCCCCGGCGTCAACGGGGTGAAGGTGCGCCGCGGGTCCGTCCGGGCGGCCGACCCGGACGCCTGCTCCCTGCCGCGCATCCCCGTGCGGGGAAACGGCGCCCCGGGCACCCCGCGGGCCGCCGCCACCGGGCTCGGAGCCGTGGACGACTTCGCCTGCACCGGGCGCGGGGACACCGCCCCGGTCACGGACATCAAGGACGGCTCGCTGCCGCGGGCCGGCCCCCCGGCCGTACGACGACCGTGCTCACGGCGGCGGACGGGTTCCGCGGCCCCACGGCCGTCGCCGTCCGGGGCGGCCGGTCCGTCGCCACCAGCGTCGCCTGCTCCACCCGGCAGGACTCCCACATCACGAGCGTCCGGCTGTCCGGCCGACGCCGTCCGACGGAGGCTGAGGAACAGTGTCATCATCGGCCGCCCGGATTCCGGCCCAGGGCCACGACCGGCGGCTCCCGCGCATCGCGGGGCCGTCAGGCCTGGTCGTCTTCGGCATCACGGGCGATCTGTCCAGGAAGAAACTCATCCCCGCCGTCTACGACCTCGCCCACCGCGGGCTGCTGCCGCCGGGCTTCTCGCTGATCGGGTTCGCCCGCCACGAGGCCACCGGCCAGGACTTCGTGCACCTCGCCCGGGAGGCGGCGCGCGTGCACGCCCGTACCCCGTTCCGCGCCGAGGTCTGGGCGCAGATCGAGGAGGGGCTGCGCTTCGTCCAGGGCGACGCCGACGACGATGCCGCCTTCCGCCTCCTGCGCAAGGAGATGCGGTCCCTGCCGGGCACGGGCGGCAACTTCGCCTTCTACCTGTCGGTGCCGCCGAAGGTGTTCCCGGTGGTCGTACGGCAGTTGCAGAGGCACGGCCTGGCCGACGCGCCCGAGGGCTCCTGGCGGCGGGCGGTGATCGAGAAGCCGTTCGGCCACGACCTGGCCGGCGCCCGCGCGCTGAACGCGATCGTGCACGAGGTGTTCGACCCGGAGCAGGTCTTCCGCATCGACCACTACCTCGGCAAGGAGACCGTCCAGAACATCCTGGCGCTGCGCTTCGCCAACACCGTGTTCGAACCGATCTGGAACCGTGCCTACGTCGACCACGTGCAGATCACCATGGCGGAGGACATCGGCATCGGCGGCCGGGCCGGGTACTACGACGGCATCGGCGCCGCCCGTGACGTCATCCAGAACCACCTGCTCCAGCTCCTCGCGCTGACCGCGATGGAGGAGCCCGCCTCCTTCGGCGCCGACGCGCTCGCCGCCGAGAAGGCCAAGGTGCTCGGCGCGGTCCGGCTGCCCGGGGACCCGGGCCGTGACACCGTGCGCGGCCAGTACACCGCCGGCTGGCAGGGCGGCGCGAGGGCCGTCGGCTACTTGGAGGAGGAGGGCATCGACCCCGACTCCACCACCGACACCTACGCCGCGATCAAGCTGGGCATCGACAACCGCCGCTGGGCGGGCGTCCCCTTCTACCTGCGCACCGGCAAGCGCCTCGGCCGCCGCGTCACCGAGATCGCGGTCGTCTTCCAGCGCGCCCCGCACGCGCCGTTCGACCGGGAGCCGGGACAGAACACGGTCGTGATCCGGGTCCAGCCCGACGAGGGGATGACCGTGCGGTTCGGGTCGAAGGTGCCGGGCACCTCGATGGAGATCCGGGACGTGTCCATGGACTTCGCCTACGGCGAGTCCTTCACGGAGTCCAGCCCGGAGGCGTACGAGCGGCTCCTCCTCGACGTGCTGCTCGGCGACGCCAACCTCTTCCCGCGCACGGAGGAGGTCGAACTGTCCTGGAGGATCCTCGACCCGATCGAGGAGTACTGGGCCACCCACGGCAGGCCGGTACCGTACCGGGCCGGCACCTGGGGGCCCGACGAGGCGGACGAGATGCTCGCACGAGACGGACGGAGCTGGCGCAGGCCATGAGGACCGACCCGACCGACCTGAAGGACACCACCGCCGCGGAGATCCACCAGGCCCTGGTGCGGGGCCGCCGCGCCCTCGGCGCCCCGGCCGCGGGCCTGGTGCTCACGCTCGTCGTCGTCGCCGACCGGGCGCACGCCGACCGTGCCCTGACGGTGGCCCGGGAGGCATTCGCGGGGACACCGTCCAGGGTGATCGTCGCCGTGGCCGCCGGGCGCGCCGCCGAGCCGGGGCTGGACGCGGAAGTCCGCTGCGGGGTCGTGGAGACGATCGTGCTGCGGCTGCGCGGAGAACTGTCCCGGCACCCCGAGGCGGCGGTCCTGCCGCTCCTCCCGGCCGACACGCCCGTGGTGGTGTGGTGGCCGTACGACGCGCCCCGGGCGCCGGCCCGCACGCCGCTCGGCCGGGCGGCCGACCTGCGGCTGGTGGACACGGCGACGGACCCGCACCCGGTGGCCGCCCTCACCCGCGGGGCCGGCCACCACGCCCCCGGCGACGTCGACCTGGCGTGGATCCGCACCGGATGGTGGCGTGCCTCGCTGCTGGCGCTGCTGCGGGACAGGCCCGGCCCCTGGACTGCGGCGAGCGTGCTGCACGGCGCGCGGCAGGACGCCTCGGCCCTGCTGCTGGCACGCTGGCTGTCCGGGCGGGCCCGGATCCCCACCGCGCTGGGGTCCCTGCCGGGCGGGCGGGGCATCAGCGGGGTGCGCCTGGCGGGGCCCCGGCCCGTGTCGCTGCACCTGACGGACGACCATGCCGTGTGGGCCGCCGGGGCCCACGGCACCTACCGGCTGGCGCGCCCGCGCATCACGGACGCGGCCGTACTGCGGGAGGCGGCGGCCCACTTCGGCCCCGACCCCGCCTACGCGTCCGTCCTTTTCCCCTCCACCGGCACGACGACCGCCTTCACGAAGACCACCGGTACGACGACCACCGACACGATGACTCTGGAGCCGATATGACCACATCCGCCGGGCAGCGCGTCCTTTTCGTCCTCACCAGCCGGGGAAGCCTCGGTGCGACCGGCCGTCCAACGGGTTTCCACCTGGGGGAAACCGTCGAACCGTGGCGGATTCTGCGCGATGCCGGTCATGCGGTGGACTTCGTCTCCGTCGCGGGCGGACGGCCGCCCGTGATCGGACACGATCCCGACGACGAAACGCACCGGGCCTTTCTCTCGCACCCGGAAGGCGGAGCGCTTCTCGACCACTGCCCGCGCCCCGAAGGAGTGGATCCGGGCGACTATCGCGGGGTCTACTTCGTCGGCGGCCACGGCACCATGTGGGATTTCCGGGGCAACGACGCCCTGCACACGCTCATTCGTACCGTCCATGGAACCGGGGGCGTCGTCGCGGCGATCTGCCACGGCCCGGCCGCGCTGGTCGACGTACGGCTCTCCACGGGGGAGTACCTGCTGGCCGGCCAGGCCGTCACCGCCTTCTCCAACGAGGGCGAGGCGGCCCGCGGGCTGGACACCGTGGTGCCCTTCTCCCTCCAGGACGCGCTGGAGGCCAACGGCGCGGCGTACTCCTGCGCCCCCGGCCGGCAGCCGCACGTGGTGGTCGGCGACCGCCTGGTCACCGGCCAGAACCCCGCGTCCGCGGCACCGCTGGGCCACCGTGTCGCGGAGCTGCTCGCGGCCTGACCGCGGCGGACAGTACGGAGCCGGCACCGTTCGCGGTGCCGGCTCCGCGGTGTTCCGCCCGCGCGGTGACGTCACACCTCCCGGTAGAGGGCCACCTCGCGCTCGGCGAGCAGCGGGACGGCCCCCTCCGTCACCAGCCGCCGGTAGTGGTCGCTGCTCTTGTGGCGCTCCAGCGCGCTTTCGTCGGAATAGCTCTCGAAAAGGACGAAGGCCCGCGGATCGTCCAGTGACCGCACCGGCTGGTACGACAGACAGCCGGGCTCGGCGCGACTCGCCTCGGACACGGCGGGGAGGAGTTCCGCCAATTCCTCCTCGTGGCCGGTCCGGGCAACCCATTTGGCGACGACGTAAATCGGCATCGATCCGCTCCCTTGGTATTCCGGTCGGCCTTCTGCCCGACGGTACTGCGATCATAGAGCCGACTGGATCAGCGGCGGGACATAGGGAATTGCATTACTCCGATAATCACTGGCCCGAATGCATCGGTGTACACGGCGACCCGGTCAGGCCCGCGCGGCCCGGGGTGCCCTTCGCGCCCAGCCGCCGGGCAGGGGAGCACCCGTGGCGATCCGCATGGCCGTCGCGGCGAGTTCCGCCGCCGAGGCGGGATTCTGGCCGGTGACCAATGAGCCGTCGACGACCACATGGCTGGTGAACGGCTCACCCGACTCGTACCGGGCACCCCGTTTCACCAGGGCCTCGTCGAGGAAGTACGGCATCACCTCGGCCAGGCCGACGGCTTGCTCCTCCTGCTGGGAGAAGGCGGTCAGGCGGCGCCCGTCCACCAGGTGACGGCCGTCCGGCAGCCGCACGTTGAGCAGCGCGCCGACACCGTGGCACACGGCGGCCAGCACGCCGTCCCCGGCGCAGTACGCGGACAGGAAGCGGATCAGGCCCTCGTGCTCGGGCAGGTCCAGGATCGAGCCGTGCCCGCCGGCGACGAAGACGGCGCCGAACGCGTCCGGTTCCAGGCCGTCGACCGTGGCGGTGTCCGTCAGCCGTGCCCGGACGGTGCCGTCCTCCAGGAACATGCGCTGCGGCGGGTCCGAGCGGTCGACGCCGCCCATCGGGGGCCGGCCGCCGGCCGCGCTGACGAATTCGACGTCCCAGCCGGCAGCCGTGAGCGCCAGCCAGGGGTATGCGGCCTCGGGGAGCCAGAATCCTGCGGGCCGGCCGTTGGGCAGCCGCTCGACACTGCTCAGGACAATGAGTCCCGTGCGGACGGCGGTGGGCATCATGGCCTCACTTTCCAGTACTTCACGGCCCAGGTGGCAGGCCACCGGCGGCCGGGCGCAGGTGAGCACCATACTTCAGATTTACGGTCCCTTGAAGGCCGGGGAATGGTATCCGTCACGCCATAAAGAGCCGTATAGGGGCGATGCGATCCCATATTTGAAGCCCCTGGTCCGGCAGCCTAGATTCGATGGCGTCGAGGACGGCACGGGTCGTCCGTATTCAATGACGCCTCATTTCCACACTCCTGGAGAGCCCTCATGTCCAAGAAGGTCCTCTTCGCCCTGACGAGCCACGACACGCTGGGCGACACCGGCCGCAAGACCGGCTTCTACGTCCCCGAGGTGGCCCACCCCGCCGAGGTGTTCCGCAGGGCCGGGTACGAGATCGCGTACGTGTCCGTCCGGGGCGGCGCCGCTCCGCAGGACGGTGTCAACCCGGACGACGCCGTCGTGGCGTCCTTCCTCGCCGACGAGGGCAGCCGGCAGGCGCTGGCGGCCACCCCGGCCCCGCAGGACGTGCGGGCCGAGGACTACGACGCCATCTACTTCGCGGGCGGGCACGGCACGATGTGGGACTTCCCGGAGTCCAAGGAGCTCGCCGAGCTGGCCGCCGGCATCTACGAGCGCGGCGGTGTCGTCGCCGCCGTGTGCCACGGCCCGGCCGGCCTGGTCAACATCAAGCTCGGCGACGGCAGCTACCTGGTCGACGGCAAGCGGGTCTCCTCCTTCACCAACGAGGAGGAGGCCGCGGTGGGGCTCACCGAGGTGGTGCCGTTCCTGCTGGAGTCCAAGCTGGCCGAGCGCGGCGCGAAGATCACCAAGGCCCCGAACTTCGCCGCGCACGCGGTGGCCGACTCCCGCCTCGTGACGGGCCAGAACCCGGCCTCGGCGGCCCGCGTCGCCGAGCTGGTCGTCGAGGAACTCGCCACGGCCTGATCCCGGTGCAGGCCGGGCAGGCCGGGCGAGGACCGGCGCCGAATCCCCCGGGCGCCCCCGTCCTCGCTCCGCCCGCCCGGCCCTGGGGCACCACACGGCCGGGCTCACCGGCAAGCGCGAAGTGATGTCGGCCACACCTGCCCCGATTGCGTGACCCCGCTGGCACTGTGGGTCACTGTGATCCGGGGTTGTCCGCACGACCGCGCGGGCATGGCCTGCGGAACCACCGGGGGATGGCTTGACCGTACAACTGAACTGGCTGCGCACGTTCGTGACCGTGTACCGCCTCGGCTCCTTCACCAAGGCGGCGCAGAAGCTGGGCATGTCGCAGCCGGCGGTCACACACCAGATCCGCAATCTGGAACGGGAGGTGGGCCGACCGCTCTTCGAGCGGCTCCCGCACGGCGCCCAGCCCACCGCGGCGGCCGACGGTCTCCTGAGGCAGGTCCAGGGTCCGGTCGACGCGCTCAGCCACACCGTGGAGTCCTCCTTCGGCAAGGAGGCACCGCGCCGGCCCCTCTATGTCGGCGGCCCCGTGGAGCTGATGACGACCCGGGTCATCCCCGCGGTCAGCGACCTGATCCCCGAGGGCATCCAGTTCCGGTTCGTGTTCGGCCTGGCCGACGATCTCCTGGCGCAGCTCTACGACGGGGAGCTGGACCTCGTCCTGTCGACGGTCCGCCCCAGGGCCCGCGGGCTTTCCGCGACGCCGCTGTTCGACGAGGAGTTCGTCCTGCTGGCCTCCGACGAGCTGGCGGCGCGGATCCCGCGCGAGAAGCTGGAGGCCGAGGGCCCCGCCGCGCTGGACGGCATTCCGTGGATCTCCTACGCCGAGTCCCTGCCGATCATCCGCCGCTACTGGCGGACCGTCTTCGACTCCACCCCCGCCCTGACCCCCGCCGTCGTCGTGCCCGACCTGCGCGGAGCGCTGGCCGCGGTGAAGTCGTCGGCGGGGATCTCGGTGCTGCCGACCTACCTGTGCGCCGAGGAGATCGCCGACGGGGAGGTCGTCCCCCTCCTCGAACCCGATGTGCCGCCCATCAACACCTTCTATCTGGCGCTCCGCCAGGGCGAACCGGCCCAGCCCGACCTCACCGTCCTGCACGGCCACCTGCTGCTGAAGGGCCGCCTGTGGTCCTGAGCGGACCTTCTCGCTCACCGTCGGCGTCGGCGACACTCGTGTCAGCGTGCGGCCGGTCGCGTCAGGCCGGACCGGGCTCCTGCCGGGGCCGGGCCCGCATCAGGAGGCCGGTGGGGTTGTTGGTGGAGGTCATGACGCCCCGTACCCGCGCTCCGGGCACGGGTTCCAGGCGCCATCGGCCGACCACGGCCGCGGTCACCGCCGTCATCTCCATGCGCGCGTAGGAGTCCCCGATGCACCGGTGGCCGCCCGCGCCGAACGGGACGAACGCGCCGCGCGGGACGGGCGGCCGATCGGGCAGCCAGCGGTCCGGGTCGAAGCGGGTGGGATCGGGGAACAGGCGTGGGTTGCGGTGCAGGACCAGGGCGCTGAAGAGGAACTCGGTGCCGGCGGGGAAGTGGTGGCCGCCCAGTTCGACGTCGGTGACGGCCCGCCGGATGGTCATCCCTCCGGGATTGCGCATGCGCAGGGCCTCGTCGAGCACGCGGCGGGTGTACGGGAGCCGGGTCAGTTCCTCGGGCGCCGGGCAGCCTGCGGCCAGGTGCCGGAGTTCCGTGTGGAGCTCGTGGTCGACGTCCGGGTTCCGCCCGAGTTCGTGGAAGAGCCAGGCGAGGCCCCCGGCGGCGGTTTCGGTACCGGCGACCAGCAGCGTCATGAGCTCGTCGTGGACCTGCCGGTCGGTCATGGCCTCGCCGCCGTCGCCGTCCTGGGACGCGAGGAGCATCGACAGCAGGTCCGGGTCCTCCGTCCGGGGGGCCTCGCGCCGGGTGCGGATGAGGTGGTCGATGGCGCGGCGCAGGCGCCGGTGCGCGTCCGCGAGTCGCCGGTTGCCCGGGGTCGGGAGGCGGTGCCACAGGTCGGTGGGGTCCAGTACGCGGGTGTACATGCCGCGCAGGACGATGGGCATGGCGTGGTGGATGTCGGCGCTCGGCTCGTCGTCCAGCGCGGTGGAGAACAGCGTCGCGGTCACCACGGAAAGGGAGAGGTCGTGCATCTCGCGCGTGACGTCGAGGATGTGGCCGGGCCGCCAGGAAGCAGCCCGTTCGGCGGCGATCCGCGCCATGGTGCGGGCGTAGCGGGCGATCTGGCGACTGTGGAAGGCCGGCTGCATCAATCGCCGCTGGCGGAGATGGAAGGAGCCTTCGGACGTCGCCAGGCCCTGGCCGAGGTAATCGTGCAGTTTCTCGAAGGAGCGGCCCTTGGCGTACCGGGCCGCGTCGGTGACCAGGACGCGGTTGACCAGTTCCGGGGCGGCCAGGACGTAGGTGGGCCTGGGACCCAGGTGGACTGCCACCAGGCCGTCGTACGCGGCCAGGGTGTCGAGGAATTCCAGGGGGCGGCGCAACAGGGCTAGTACTGCAACGGTGTTTGTGCTGAGTGCTGGGCAGTTTTCAGGGGCTGTGTCCGCGTCGTTTGTAGTGGCTGATGCGGGCTTGATACTGGCGTCGTCGGCGCCAGGTCGACCAGTGCAGCACGTGGCCAATCGGGGTGGGCCGGCGGTCG
>NZ_JBVHXT010000032.1:91353-123020 GCF_055569255.1 Streptomyces sp. NPDC029296 | reverse complement strand
GTTTTTTTATGGTTTGGGGGACGTCAAACTGTTTTTCCCAGGCGGCACAAAACCTCCTGCGTTTGCCGCGTGGGGCCCCGCCCTCGGGCAGCCCCCCCCCCCCCCCCCCCCCCCCCGTGCCGTCATCGTCCGGCGGCCCCGGCCGCCCCGGCCGGGTGCTCCTGGGGAGACGGTGCCGCTGCCGACGCCGACGCCGACGCCGGCGACGAAGACGAGGACGAGGACACGACGTCCACGTCACCGGCCCGGACGTAGGCGAGGCGGTGACCCAGCTGGATCTCGTAGTACTTCTCCCGGCCCCACACCACCGGGTTCGGCGCGTCCGTGAAGGACTTGGGGGTGTAGGAGCTGCCCACCCCGGACTGCGTCACGTACCGCTGGCCCGTCTGGATGCTGTACGGCAGCGGGGACTCGTCCGGCTCGTCCACGTCGTCCGGGTACGCCTCCTCCTCCGGGAGGGCGCGCCCGTACACCGGGACCTCGTCCAGGCCCTCCTTCGGCGTGACCATGCGTCCGGCCGCGCCGACGGCGGTCGGACGGTTCCGGGGATTCTTGAACCAGGCCTTGTGTCCCTGGAACCAGATCGCCGTCCAGTCGCCGCTGCGGTCGGCGACGGCGAAGGTCTGGCCGGCGGAGACGCGCGAACCCAGGTCGTTGACGTCCCTGGTGGAGTCGTCGCCGTCCGGCTTGCGGCCCGGGTCCTGGATCAGCGGGGCGCGCTCGCTCGGCTCGGTGTACAGCCGGACGGCGCTGGAGCCGTGCGGCCGACACGGTGAACCGCTGCGGGCGCAGCCCGTGAAATCCGGCTGGTGCGTGGCGTAGTCGGGCAGGATGGTCACCATGTCACTGTCCGGTCCCGCCGTGGCCCGCAGCGGCGCGCCCAGGAGGTCGAAGTAGTGGCGCCAGTCCCAGAAGGGGCCGGGATCGTCGTGCATGTCGGGGATGCTGTCGGCGGTCGGGGCCGGCACGTTGTCGTGGCCGAAGATGTGCTGCCGGTCCAGCGGGATGGCGTACTTCTTCGCCAGGTACTTCACCAGGCGTGCCGAGGCCTGGTACATCCGCTCCGTGTACCAGGTTCCCGGCTGGGTGAGGAACCCCTCGTGCTCGATGCCGATGGAGCGGGCGTTCACGAACTGGCTGCCCGAGTGCCAGGCCTCGTCCTTGGTCTTGACGTGCTGGGTGACACGGCCGTCGCTGGAGCGGATCGAGTAGTGCCAGGACGACTCCGTGGGGTCCTGCACCGTCTGGAGCATGCTCGGCAGCTCCGCCTCCGTGTCGTGGATGACGATGTACTCGATCGGCTGGTCCCGGGGGCGGTCGGCCAGGTCGTGGTTGCCGTACGCGCTGTCGTCGATCTCCTCGTAGGGGGCGCCGAGCCAGTCGCAGGCCAGCTCGGCGGGGCACTCGACGTCCTTCTGCCGCTGCGGGCCCCGCGCGGCGGCGGGGCGGTGGCGCGGCCGGACACGGGGGGTGGCGGGGAGCGTGACCTCCTGTCCCTCGGCGGTGGTCCGGTGCGCGCCGCGGCGGATCAGGGCGAAGACGTCGTCGGCGTAGGCGGCGGCCGACGTGATGTCACGGGTGCCAGGGAAGCGCGCCACCGTTTCCCACCAGTCTCCCGGGTCGGCGCTGAGGGGTTTGCCGAGCTGCCGTTGGGTGGCCGCGAGGAGCGCCGCACCGCCGCGTACGTTGGCGACGGCGTCCTTGCGCAGGCGTTCGGCCGGGACGTGGATCAACCGTGCCGCGTTGGGCAGGTCCGCGGGCTGCACGGCGTGGCCGGGCGAGGCGTCGGCATTCTCCGGGGCGGCCGGCCCGGGGGCCGCGGCGCCCGGACGGGTGCGGACGCCGTCCGCCGCCTGCGGGTCGGCGGACGGGGCCGGGGCGGTGACGAGGTCGGGGTCCAGCAGGTGCATCGGCCCGAAGCCGCCCGCGACGCTGGGCGTGCCGGGGTGGGAGTCCCAGCGCGACTGCGCGTAGGACACGCTCATGAGGACACTGCGCGGCACGTGGAACTCGCGCGCGGCTTCCGTGAAGGCATCCTGCAGTTGACGGTCGGACGGATCGGCGCAGCCGGACATCGGGAGGATCAGCAGCGGTGGCAGCAGCACCGACCCCGCGATCACGCAGGCCGTACGGCGGCATCTCCGGACGGCACCGGGGACACGAGCAGCGACAGTTCTTCTCATTGCAGAGGTTCTCCCAACCACGCTCGTTCGCAACCAGGGCAGAGGAGTTGCCCGTCGCGCCACCCCTTGTACGTTTCCGTGCCCCGCGCGCCGTGTCGTGGCGAGCGTCACCGGGGTGGACCAGCGGTCCCCCAGAGGCCACCCGGTCGGCGGCAGTGACTCCGCTGCCCGGGGCAACCAAACGCGACCAAGAACGATCGCCGTCCGCGACCACCCGCCGCCGCCCGGACCGGTCACCCGGTCGCTCGGCCGCTCAGTCCTCGACCGGGTCCGGCCGCCAGTCGGGATGCCCCGGCATCGGCGGGGTGTGCGGTCCGTACAGCCACGAGGTCAGGAACGGGCCGAGGTCCTCGCCCGCGACCTGGGAGGCGAGGGCGGTGAAGTCCCGGGTGCCGGCCGCCCGGCCCCGGTAGACGGTCACCCAGGCCCGCTCGATCCGGCCGAAGGTCTCCTCGCCGACCTTCTCGCGCAGCGCGTACAGCACCAGCGCCGAACCGTCGTACCGCATCACCTTGAACAGCGTGGCGTCGGTGGGTTCGGCGGGGGCTCCCTCGTCGTGGCGCCACTGGTCGTGCTGTTCGTACGCCGCCCGCATCACGGACTCCAGGCCGGCCCCGCCGTGCTCGCCGGAGTACAGGCGTTCGTAGAATCGGGCGTGACCCTCGCTCAGCCACAGGTCGGACCAGCGGCGGACGGCGACGCTGTCCCCCGTCCAGTGGTGGGTCAGCTCGTGCACGAGGTCGCGTTCGGCGTCGACCCGGTCGCCCAGCAGGTCGTCCCGGGGCAGGACGGAGAGCGACTGGGTCTCCAGCGCCACCGGCAGGTCGGTGTCCCCGACCAGGACGCCGTAGCGGCGGAACGGGTACGGGCCGAGCCGCTGTTCCAGCCAGGCCAGGTGGTCCGGGGTGAGCGAGCGGTACTCCTCGGTGTCCGCGACCAGCCCGTCCGGCACCACGTCTCGGACGGGCAGCCCGCGCGGCCCCTCGCCGTCGACGAACGTGAACCTCCCGATCGCCAGCTGTACGAGCTGCGCCGCGATCGGCTGTTCGGAGTCGTACGTCCAGCGGGTACGGCCGTCGGGTTGCCGGACGGTGCCGACGAGCCGGCCGTTGGCCACCGCGGTCAGCCCGGGAGGGGTCGTGACGCGGAAGGTGACGGGCGCCCGCAGGCTGGGATGGTCGTTGGCCGGGAAAATCATCCGGGCGCCGTCGGGCTGTGCGCAGACCACGGTCCCGTCGGACGTGGGCACCCAGCCGTAGTCCTGGATCGCGTCGTCGCGGTGGCGTTGCCGCGTCGGATCGGCGGTGTACGCGACGCGGACGGTGAACGCGCCGCCGCGGGGGATCGGCTTGGCGGGGGTGATGACGAGTTCGTCGCCGTGGCGTTCGGCGGCGGCCGGTGCCCCGTCGACGGTGACGCGGTGCAGTGTGTTGCCCGCGAAGTCCAGGTCGAAGCGGGACAGGGCCTGGGTGGCGGTGGCGTGGAGGGTGGCGCCGGCCCGGAAGGGCGTGCGGGGCGCGAGCCAGTCGAAGTCGAGCGTGTACCGGCGGACGGTGTAGCCGCCGTTGCCGGCGAGCGGCATGAGCGGGTCGCCGATGCCGGGCGCGCCGGGCGACGGGGCCGGACCGGCGGTGGCGCCGGGGACGGGGACGGGGGCGCCGCGCCCGGGGCGGGGGCCCGGACCGGCGAACAGGGCGGTACCGGTGACGGCGGCTGCCCCCGCGAGCGCGGCGGCTGCGATGAGCGTGCGCATGGCCCGGCGGCGCCGTGCCGATGCGCGGGTGACCGGCCCCTTACCCGTGGCCGGCGCCTTCATCGCGGGTGTCCGTGGGCGGGGAGAGGAGCGGGGCGCCCGGCGACGGGACCGACGGTCGTGATCTCCATGCCCGCACTATGCCAGTAAAGTGCGCTTATATAACTAAATGTCACTTCTCTGGGTGCTCGTGTGGTGTCCCGGGACGGCTGTCGTCATCCCGCCGCCGCGTCCGAGGCGTCATTGCGGGCCGGGCCGTCTCCCCGTAGAACACGGGCCATGAGAAGAAAGTCAGTCATGTCCATGATCGCCGGGGCGACCCTCCTGGCAAGCGCGCTCTTCGGCACGGCCGCGCCCGCCGCCCAGGCGGTGGACGTGCCCGCCGAGTTCGGCTCCGACTGGCACGACCCGGTGACCGCGGCCCCGCCCGTCGACCGGCCGCACACCCGCTCGTGCCAGGTCACCCTCGCCGACGCGCGGTTCCGTGACTTCACGCCCTACCGCGGCGCCTACGCGCCCCCCGAGGGCTGCGGCGACCGCTGGAGCAAGGTCGTCCTGCGCCTCGACGGCAAGGTGAAGGGCCGTCAGTACGACCGGCTCGGCTATCTGCGCGTCGGCGGCGTCGAGGTCCTGCGCACCTCCACCCCGGAGCCCTCGCCCGACGGCATCGAGTGGCACGTCGAGAAGGACGTCACCCGCTACGGCGAGACCTTCCGCACCGCCCGGGACGTCGAGATGCTGATCGGCAACGTGGTGGACGACACCTACACCGGTGTCATCGACGTACACGTCACCCTGACCTTCTACGCCGGACGCCCCGCGGCCCCCGCCCCCGACCGCGTCCTCACCCTCGACGAGACGTCCGCCGGTACGACGCTCACCACCCCGCGCAACAGCGAACGGATCGTCGCCGAGGTGTACGCGACGGGTTCGGGCGGTGGCTGCGAGGAGTTCTGGTACCTGACCGTCGCCGACCCGGCGCCGTACTCCTGCAAGGCCGACCACGGCCCGTACCGCGAGGTGCGGATCAGTGTCGACGGCCGGCTCGCCGGCATCGCGGCGCCGTTCCCGCACGTGTGGACGGGCGGCTGGTCCAACCCCTTCCTCTGGTACGTCGTCCCGGCCCCGCGCGCCTTCGACGTCCGGCCCGTCGAGTACGACCTCACGCCCTTCGCCGGTCTGCTCAACGACGGCCGGCCGCACCGCGTCGAGGTGTCCGTGGCCGGGGTGCCGACGGGGCAGCCGGGCTGGAGCACACCGGTGAACGTCCTCGTGTGGCAGGACCCGCACCGGGCCCGTGTCCCCGGCGCGCTCACCGCGGACACGGCCACCGACCCCGCGAACTCCTCGGTGTACACGCCCGGCCGGGAGCACCGCGTGGATACCGGGGCGGGGCACCGGCTCACCGTCTCCGGGTATCTGGACACCTCTCACGGACGGGTGACCACCACCGTCACCCGGACGCTCGCCCACACCTCCGTCCACCGCTGGACCGACGGCGAGAACACGGACGGACTCGACGCCTCCTGGAGCGACGACGAGTCGGTCCGGACCGCCGGTCCCGGCCCCGCGCGGACGACGCGCACGCACCGGACCTACGTCATGAACGGCACCGTCACCCTCGGCCCGGACGGCCGGCTGCGCACCCGGCTCACCCTCGGCGACCGGGCGTCGGCGGTGACACGGGAGGGCGGCCGGCGCGTCGCGTGGACACGGCTGGACGACACCTACGCCGGCGACGCCTCCTACACCCTCGACGTCCCGCGTGACCAGCGGCACGCGGTCGGCACCTCGACCGAGCGCTACCGCCTCCTCGGCCCGGCCGGCTGCCACGACCGCTCGCTGACCGCGGTCCAGGGCGTGCTCACGGAGGACCGCGACCGCTGCTGAGCCCGGCCCACGGCGGTGGCCCCCCCGCTCCCCGGGCGGGCCGTCCCCGGGCGCGGAGGCCTCGGTGCGGAGGCCTCGCGGCGGGGGCCACTGCCGAAGGGGTCAGCAGCGCGGCGCGGCGTCCCCGTCGATCAGCGTGTCCAGCAGTACGCCGAGCAGCTGACGCTCCTTCTCCGTCAGCGGCGCCAGTATCTCCTCGGCCGCCGAGCGACGGGCGCCGCGCAGTTCGCGCAGGGTCGCGCGGCCCTCGTCCGTCAGCTCGATCCGGGTCACGCGCCGGTTCGCCGGGTCCGGCGCCCGCCGTACCTTGCCGCTCGCCTCCAGGCCGTCGACCAGCGTCGTCACCGCGCGCGGCACCACCTCCAGCCGCTCGGCCAGGTCGGCCATGCGCGGCGGCGAGGGGTAGTGCGCGAGGGTGCGCAGCAGCCGGGACTGCGCCGGGGTGACGCCCAGTGCACGCTGTTCCAGATGGTGTTTCTGGATGCGGTGCACCCGGCGGGTGAGCCGCAGCAACTGCTCGGCGAGCGCGCTGTCCGCATCGGGGGTGGTCATGCGGGAACAATATCAGGATGCCGTTCATTGTGAGTATAGGTAACAATGAGCTACGATCAGTCAGGCTTCGCCGGCCGTCCCGGGTCCGGCGCCCGTTCCCCTCCGTAGGAGCCCATGCATCCCGACCGTGAACCCTCCTGGACCCCACCTGCCGACGCCGGCGAGCAGCCCCGGCAGGTGCGCCGCATCCTGCGGCTCTTCCGTCCCTACCGCGGGCGGCTCGCCGTCGTCGGGCTGCTCGTCGGCGCCTCCTCGCTGGTCTCGGTGGCCACGCCGTTCCTGCTGCGGGAAACGCTCGACGTCGCCATTCCCGAGGGCCGCACGGGTCTGCTGAGCCTGCTCGCGCTCGGCATGATCCTCAGCGCCGTCCTGGCCGGCGTCTTCGGCGTGCTCCAGACGCTGATCTCGACCACCGTCGGCCAACGGGTCATGCACGACCTGCGCACGGCGGTCTACGGCCGGCTCCAGAGCATGTCGCTCGCCTTCTTCACCCGCACCCGCACCGGCGAGGTGCAGTCCCGCATCGCCAACGACATCGGCGGCATGCAGGCCACCGTCACCTCCACCGCCACCTCCCTGGTCTCCAACGTCACCAGCGTGGTCGCCACGGTCGTGGCGATGGTCGCGCTGGACTGGCGGCTGACGATCGTCTCGCTCGTCCTGCTGCCGGCGTTCGTCTGGATCAGCCGCCGCGTCGGCAACGAACGCAAGAAGATCACCACCCAGCGGCAGAAACAGATGGCCGCGATGGCGGCCACCGTCACCGAGTCGCTCTCGGTCAGCGGCATCCTCCTCGGCCGCACCATGGGCCGCTCCGACTCCCTGACCGCGTCCTTCGCCACGGAGTCCGAGCGCCTGGTCGACCTCGAGGTCAGGGCGAACATGGCCGGGCGCTGGCGCATGGCCGTGATCACGATCGTGATGGCCGCCATGCCCGCCGTCATCTACTGGACCGCCGGCCTCGCCCTCCGGTTCGGCGGCCCCGAGGTCTCCCTCGGTACCATCGTCGCCTTCGTCTCGCTCCAGCAGGGCCTGTTCCGTCCGGCCGTGAGCCTGCTCGCGACCGGCGTCCAGATCCAGACCTCGCTGGCGCTCTTCCAGCGCATCTTCGAGTACCTGGACCTGCCCGTCGACATCACCGAGCGCGAACGGCCGGTCCGCCTCGACACGGTCAAGGGCGAAGTCCGCTTCGAGGACGTCGCGTTCCGCTACGACGACAAGGGCGGCCCCGTCCTCGACGGCGTCGACATCACCGTGCCGGCCGGCGGCAGCCTCGCCGTCGTCGGCCCGACCGGCGCCGGCAAGTCCACGCTCGGCTATCTCGTACCGCGCCTGTACGACGTCACCGGCGGCCGGGTCACGCTGGACGGGGTGGACGTCCGCGACCTCGACTTCGACACCCTCGCCCGCGCGGTCGGTGTCGTCTCCCAGGAGACCTACCTCTTCCACGCCTCGGTCGCCGACAACCTGCGCTTCGCCAAGCCGGACGCCACCGACGAGGAACTGCACGCGGCGGCCCGGGCCGCGCAGATCCACGACCACATCACCGCGCTGCCCGACGGCTACGACACGGTCGTGGGCGAACGCGGCCACCGCTTCTCCGGCGGCGAGAAGCAGCGCCTGGCCATAGCCCGCACCATCCTGCGCGATCCGCCGGTCCTCATCCTGGACGAGGCGACCAGCGCGCTCGACACCCGCACCGAGGCGGCCGTCCAGCAGGCCATCGACGCGCTGTCGGCCGACCGCACCACGATCACCATCGCCCACCGGCTGTCCACTGTCCGCGGCGCCGACCAGATCGTGGTGCTGGACTCCGGCCGCGTCGCCGAACGCGGCACGCACGAGGAACTGCTGGAGCGCGACGGCCGGTACGCGGCCCTGGTGCGCCGCGATGCGCAACTGCGACCGACAGACTGAACATATGCCAGATTTATGACGATGTGCGTATTAACGTGCCCGCATGCAGACGAACACTCCGCCACGGAGCATCCGACTGACACGCCGGGGCAGACTCGTCACCCTCGTGGCCGGCGCCGTCGCGGCCGGCACCGTCGTGGCGGTGCCGCTGCTGCTGCTCGCGGGCGACCGCGAACAGACCAGTCCCGCCACACTGGTCATCCCGGAGGGCTGGCGCGCGAGCCAGGTGTACGACGCGGTCGACAAGGCGCTCCGGCTGCCCCCGGGCAGCACCCGCAAGTCGCTCGGCAAGGCGGCGCTCAGACTGCCCGGCGAGGCCGAGGGCAACCCGGAGGGCTATCTCTTCCCGGCGACGTACCCGATCCCGGAAGGCGCGACCCCGGAGTCACTGCTGCGCACCATGGTCGACACCGCCAACGACAAGTACGGCCTCGCGCCGGTCACGGCGGGGGCCCAGCGCAACGCCATGAACCTCCACCAGGCCGTCACCGTCGCCAGCATCGTCCAGGCCGAGGCGGGCACCAAGGCGGACATGGGCAGGATCGCCCGGGTCATCCTCAACCGGCTGGCCCGCGGAATGCCGCTGCAGATGGACTCGACCGTCAGCTACGCGCTCGACCACGACCCCGTCCAGGGCGGCCAGAGCAGCGGCCAGGTGCAGAGCCCGTACAACTCCTACCAGCGCATGGGTCTGCCCCCGACCCCGATCGACAACCCCGGCGCGGACGCGATGCGCGCCGCCCTCAACCCCACCCCGGGCGACTGGCTCTACTTCGTCACGATCCGGCCCGGCGACACCCGCTTCACCGCCGACTACGACGAGCACCTGCGGAACGTGGCCGAGTTCCACGCCGTCCACCAGAGCGCGGCGCCGGCATCGCCGGACGGCGGCGTGCCGTGGTCCTCGCCTTCCCCGGACCCCGCGCAGCCCTCGGACGGCTGAGCGGCGGCACGTCACGCGGCGAGGGCCTCCCCGTCCAGCAGCCGACGGATGTCCCGGACGGCCGCGCGCCCGGCCCGGTTGGCCCCGATAGTGCTGGCCGAGGGACCGTAGCCGAGGAGGTGGACCCGCGGATCGGCGACCGCGCGCGTGCCCTCCAGGCGGATGCCACCACCCGGTTCGCGCAGCCCGAGCGGGGAGAGATGGTCGAGCGCGGCCCGGAAACCGGTCGCCCACAGGATCACGTCGGCCGCCACCTTCCGCCCGTCCCGCCACTCCACCCCGTCCGGGGTGATCCGGTCGAACATCGGCCGCCGGTCGAGGACCCCGTCCGCGAGACCCCGCCGGATCGCGTCGTTCAGCGGCAGCCCGGTGACCGAGACCACACTGCGCGGCGGCAGTCCCCGGCGCACCCGCTCCTCCACCAGCGCGACGGCCGCGCGGCCCGCCTCCTGGTCGAACGGTCCCTCGCGGAAGACCGGGGGCCGCCGGGTGACCCAGGTGGTCGCGGCGGCGTAGGGGGCGAGCTCCAGCAGATGCTGGGTGCCCGACGCCCCACCGCCCACCACCACGACCCGCAGGCCGGCGAACTCCTCGGGACCCGCGTACCGCGCGGTGTGCAGCTGCCGTCCCCGGAAGGTCTCCTGGCCCGGGTAGCGCGGCCAGAACGGCCGGTCCCAGGTGCCGGTCGCGTTGATCAGGGCCCGGGTCGCCCAGGTGCCGTCCGACGTCTCCACGAGCAGCCGCCCTCCGGTGCCCTCGCGCACCGCGCGGACGTCCACGGGCCGCCGGACCCGCAGGTCGAAGGCGTGTTCGTACCGGTCGAAGTACTCCCGGACCACCTCGGCCGAGGGCCGCGCCGGGTCGGCGTCCGTCAGCTCCATGCCGGGCAGCGCGTGCATCCCGTGCACCTTGCCGAACGTCAGCGAGGGCCACCGGAACTGCCAGGCGCCGCCGGGGCCGGGGGAGTGGTCGAGGACCACGAAGTCGCGGTCCGGGCCGTACCCGGACCGCCGCAGGTGATAGGCGGCGGACAGACCTGCCTGGCCCGCGCCCGCCACGACGACCTCGACCTCGGCCCTGCGTGCTGCGTTCATGCCTGTCCCCAACAGGAACCGGCACAGGGATCTTCCCGGTGGCCCGGTGGCCCGGTGGCCCGGCGTGCCCCGGCGGACATCCGGGTCCCGCGGTACTTCCACGGCCGTCCCCGCTCTCCTCCCTCAGCCCTTGTCCGGGTCGTCGGTCTTCGGCCGGGGACGTCACTCCTTGGCCGGGGTCGTCGACGGCGGGAGCCCGCCGTTGTACCGCCGGTCCACGAAGTCGCCGAAGCCGACCTTGCGCGGGATGAGCCCCAGCCCGGCGAAGGCGTCGGCGATCCGCTGCTCCGAGGCGACCAGCGGTCCGTCGACGGCGACCGCGACGCGGGTGGAGTTCGTGCGCCGCACGGAGGCCAGTGCCACCTCGTACGGCAGACCGGTGTCTTCGGCCCACACCTTGGCCCACTCCTCCTGGTGGCCGTTCACCCAGTCCGTGGCCCGCCGCAGCCGCGCCAGGTAGTCCTTGATGGCGGCGGCCTTCTCGCGGTCCTTCAGCGCGGCGGGCGAGGCGACCTGGAAGGTGAGGCCGTTGGTGACGCCGTCCCCGGTGGTCAGCACCCGGCCCTGCTTCGCCTGGAGGATCTGCGAGGTGTACGGGTCCCAGACCGCCCAGGCGTCGATCTTGCCGGAGGTGAACGCGGCGAGCGCGTCGGCCGGCTGGAGGTACTTGACCTTCACGTCGGACAGGCTCAGCCCTGCCTTCCCGAGTGAGGCGACCAGCTGGTAGTGGGCGGACGAGCCCTGGGCGACGGCGACGGACCTGCCCTTGAGCTGCCGGGGCGCGGTCAGTTCGGAGCCGTTCGGCACGAGGATGGTGTCGCCCCTGGAGGTGCCGTGCCAGGCCGCCACGACGGTGATCTTCGAGCCGGCGCCGGCCGCGAAGACGGGCGGGGTGTTGCCGACGCCACCGATGTCGACGGCCTTGGCGTTGACGGCCTCCAGCAGCGGTGGGCCGGAGGTGAACGTCGACCACTTGATCTTGTAGTGCAGGTTCTCCAGTTCTCCGGCGGCGCGCAGGATGGCCTCCGAACCGCCCTTCTGGTCGCCGATGTCCAGCGTGACCGAGCCCGTTCCGTCGGTGTCGGTGCTCGCGGACGAGCTCCCGCCGCAGGCGGTGAGCAGCAGGGCGAAGGGCAGGAGGAGCGCGGCGGGGAGGAGTCGTCGTCGCATGAGGTTCCGTTCCGGTGCGAGGAGGCGAGGAGGCGAGGAGGCGAGGGGCGCAGGTCAGGTGGTTTCGGCGGTGGTGTCGACGCCGAGGAGTCCGAGCAGCCGGGCGCGGAGCGCGGCGAACCGGGGATCGGTGATCTCGCGCGGCCGGTCGAGGCCGATGTGCTGCTCGTGGGCGATCCGGCCGTGGTCCATCACCAGGACGCGGTCGGCGAGCAGCACGGCCTCCTCGACGTCGTGCGTGACCAGCAGCACCGCGCAGCCCCGGCGCTGCCACACCTCCCCGACCAGGTGCTGGGCCTTGATCCGGGTGAGCGCGTCGAGGGCGCCGAACGGCTCGTCGAGCAGCAGCAGATCGGGTTCGCGCACCAGGGCGCGGGCGAGGGAGGCGCGCTGGGCCTCGCCGCCGGACAGCGTCTTCGGCCAGGCGTCGACGCGGTGATCGAGGCCGACCTCCTCCAACGCCCGTTCGGCGACGGCCCGGTCGGGCCTGCCGGGCAGTCCGAGCAGGACGTTGCGCCACACCTTCTTCCAGGGCATGAGCCGGGGTGCCTGGAAGGCGACGGCCCGGCGGCGCGGGACCAGTGCCGTCCCCTCGATGTCCCGGTCCAGGCCCGCGAGGATGCGCAGCAGGGTCGACTTGCCGCATCCGCTGCGGCCGAGCAGGGCCACGAACTCGCCGGGGGCGATGTCGAGTCGCAGATCGTCGATGACCGCGCGGCCGTCGAAGGAGCGGGTCAGCCCCTCGACACGGACCGCGGGCGCGGTCACCGTCCGGTGAACGTCGGTCGCCATTGCAGCAGCAGCCTTTCGAGGGAGCGGACGACGAAGTCGGCGAGCAGGCCGAGGAAGGCGTAGACGATCAGGCAGACCACGATCACGTCGGTCCGCAGGAAGTCCCGCGCCTGGACCATCAGGAAGCCGATGCCGGCGTCGGCGTTGACCTGCTCGGCGAAGACGAGCGCGAGCCAGGCGATGCCGAGCGAGTAGCGCAGCCCGGTCAGCGCCCCGGGCAGCGCGCCCGGCAGGACCACGTGCCGTACCAGCCCCCACCGGGACAGCCCCAGCGACTCACCGGCCTCGATGAGCTGGGAGTCGACACCGCGGATGCCCGCGTAGACGTTGAGGTAGAGCGGGAAGGTGACGCCGAGCGTGATGATCGCGGTCTTCGGGGCCTCGCCGATGCCGAACCAGATGATGAACAGCGGGATGAGACCGACGAACGGCACCGTCCGCAGCATCTGCACCGGCGCGTCCACCAGGTCCTCGCCGATCCGGAACAGCCCCGCGACTAGGGCGAGTCCGGTGCCGGTCACCGTGCCGAACAGCAGGCCCAGCGCCACCCGCCGGAGCGAGGTCGCCATGGCCGACGGCAGCGAGCCGTCGCCGACCAGGTCCCAGCCGACCCGGGCGATCCGGCCGGGCGAGGCGAGCACGTCCGCGGTCAACAGCCCTGTGGCGCTGAGGAGTTGCCACAGGGCCAGGAGCAGGAGCGGGCCGGTGGCGCGGCGCAGCCAGCGGGGGATCCGGGCGCGGCGGACGGAGGCGGGGACGACGCGCTGGAGTTCGGGGGAAGCGTCCCCGTCAGGGTGTTCCGGTGCGGAGATACCGGAAATGTCGGTCGATGGGGGGTTGGGTGGGGCGTGGCTGATGCTCATGGACGCTCCAGAGGAGGGGAACGGCTCCGCGCCACCTCGCCATGCTCAGGTCAATGAGCGGTCAAGGCGTGCGTACGGGCAGGCGGGGGCGGCCCGGAGTCCGAGCGGAGGAGAAAGAGAGGGGGAGGGGCGTCAGCGACCGAGGGGACACGCGGCGGAGGCCACCCGCAGCAGGTCGATGTGACCGCGCGTGGTGAGCAGGGCTGAACGCGACATGCGGCCGAACGTAGCCAGAGGGGCGTGCACAGGTCAACGGTGTCTCGCGTTATGGACCGGCCGTATCAGAAATGGGGGGGTGCCGGGACGTGTGAAAACCGGCGTATGGGTCAGGATGGGGGCATGTCCGATGCCTTCACCACGCGCATGCTGCACGTCTCCACCGGTTCCCGGGAGCGTGTCGTCGATCTGACCGCCGACTGCGAGGAGTTCCTGCGGGAGGCGGCGGCCGGCCGGGACGGTCTGCTCAACATCTTCGTCCCGCACGCCACCGCCGGGATCGCCGTCATCGAGACGGGCTCCGGCAGTGACGACGACCTCCTCGCGGCCCTGCACACGCTGCTGCCCGCCGACGACCGCTGGCAGCACCGGCACGGCAGCCCCGGCCACGGCCGCGATCACGTCCTGCCCGCGATCGTCCCGCCGCACGCCACCCTGCCGGTGATCGACGGCCGGCTGGAACTGGGCACCTGGCAGTCGGTGTGCCTGGTGGACACCAACAGGGACAATCCCGACCGCCGGGTACGCCTGAGTTTCCTCGGCTGAGTCCCCTCGGCTGGGCCGCTGTGTCGGCCGAGGCGACTCAGCCGGCCGAACCGGACGGGTCAGTGACGCTCGGCGGCGTCCTCCTGGTCCGTGTTCTCCTTCTTCAGGTTCTTCAGCCGCACGGCTTCCTTGCGGACCTCGGCCTGGGTGGCGCGCTCCTTCTCCAGCCACTCGGGCCGCTCCTGCTTGAGCGCCTCGATCTGCTCGGTGGTCAGCGCCTCGGTCACGCCGCCGCGGGCCAGGCCCGCGATGGACACACCCAGCTTGGCGGCCACCACCGGGCGCGGGTGGGGACCGTTGAGCCGCAGCTCGCGCAGCCACTCCGGCGGGTCGGCCTGGAGCTCGTTCAGCTCGGCGCGGGTGACCACACCCTCCTGGAAGGAGGCGGGGGTGGCGGGGAGGTACACACCCAGCTTCTTCGCCGCGGTCGCGGGCTTCATCGTCTGGGTGCTCTGCTGCGACTTCATGAGGTCAAGGGTATCGGCCGCCTGCGCGGACGCCGACCACGGCCGGGACCGGGGGACGCCGGCGGCCGGTAGTCTGGCCTGGTGACAGGCTCGGAGGAATCACCGTCGTTCCGGCTCGCGTACGTTCCCGGGGTGACGCCCGCCAAGTGGGTGAAGGTCTGGAACGAACGCCTGCCCGGCATCCCGCTCGCCCTCGTCCAGGTCCCGGCCGCCGAGGCGCCCGGGGTGCTGCGCGCGGGGGAGGCGGACGCGGGCCTCGTCCGGCTGCCGGTCGACCGTACGTACTTCAGCGCGATCCCGCTGTACACCGAGACCACGGTGGTCATCGTCCCCAAGGACCACCTGATCACGGCCGCGGAGGAGGTGACCCTGGCCGACCTCGCCGACGAGGTGCTCTTCCACCCGCTGGACGACGTCTTCGACTGGGACGCCCCGCCGGGCGAACCGGCCTTCGAGCGTCCCGCCACGACCCCGGACGCCATCGAGCTGGTGGCGGCGAACGTCGGCCTCCTGGTCGTACCGCAGTCGCTGGCCCGCCTCCACCACCGCCGCGACCTCACCTACCGCCCGGTCGTCGACGCGCCGCAGTCGAGCATCGCGCTGTCCTGGCCCGAGGAGGCCACCACCGACCTGGTGGAGGACTTCATCGGCATCGTCCGCGGCCGCACGGTCAACAGCACCCGGGGCCGTACGACGGCGAACCCCGGGAACGACTCCCGGGGCACCCGCACCGACCAGCAGAAGCCGGCGGCGAAGTCCTCCGGCAAGTCGTCGTCGAA
The DNA here is from genome assembly GCF_055569255.1 of Streptomyces sp. NPDC029296. Taxonomy (NCBI): domain Bacteria; kingdom Bacillati; phylum Actinomycetota; class Actinomycetes; order Kitasatosporales; family Streptomycetaceae; genus Streptomyces; species Streptomyces sp. NPDC029296. The sequence continues at coordinate 107,855 of NZ_JBVHXT010000032.1, read as the reverse complement.
GGCGTCGGCGAAGTCGTCCGGGAAACCGGCGGGCCGTACGGCGGGCGCCCGCACCGGCGGCGCCCGGCCGGCCAAGCGGGGCAAGCCGCGCCGGAGGTCGTGAGGCGGGCCGCCGGGCGCGGGACCCGCCGGCAGGAGCACGGACCCGCCTCGGCCGGAGACGGCCGGAGACCGCGGGGGCGTACGGCCTGACGCGGGGCGGGGCCGCAGACTCGGTACGGGGCTGGCGCGAGGCCGGGCGCGACGGGGACCGCCTCACTCGGAGGCTTGCGCGGGGCGGGGCCGCGGGAGCGTTCGGCTCGACGCGGGGCGGGGCGTGCGAGGGGCTACGGCCCGACACGGGCCCGCGGGGGCGAGGGCGGGCGCCGCCTGGCTGACGCGGCGCCGGAAGGCGTAAGGACGTGCTGCCCTACGAGGGGCTGAGCGCGGCCGGTCGCCCGGGACGGTACGCCCGCCGACCCGCCCGCCTCCCCTCCCCTCACGCACCGGGCCGCACCCCCTCCTCGACGCCGTCCTCTCCCCGGCCCCGCCCGACGGGCTCCACAGTCTTCTCCGGCTCGGGCCGCACATGGCGTTCCCGCAGGTCGGCGACCGCGAGCAGCAGGGCGACCAGGATGATGCCCACGGCGGAGAGCAGCCCGAGCTGCATCGCCGTATCGGTGCGGCCGTGGTTGGCGAGGTGGGCGAAGTACACCGAGCCCACCACCGCGATCCCGGCCGCCGAGCCGACGCGCTGGCCCGTCTGGAGGACACCGCCGGCCGCGCCCGCCCGCTGCACGGGGACCCGGGTGAGTGTGAGGGTGGTGTTCGGGGAGACCGTCAGGCCGGAGCCGATGCCTCCGACGAGCAGCGGCAGCGCCGACGCCCAGCCCACGTTCGGCCCCGGGGCGAGGGCCACCGCCACCATCACGCCGAGCAGCCCGAGGGCCACGCCGCCCAGCCCGATGACGACCAGCTTGCGGCCGAACCGCACCACCAGCCGGCCCCCGGCGGCGGCTCCGACCGCGGAGGCCGCCGCGAAGGGCAGGACCGTCAGCCCCGACGCCAGCGCGCTGTAGCCCACGCCGTTCTGCAGGTACAGGGCGTAGAGGAAGAAGACGGTGGTGAAGCCCGCGAAGTAGGTGAGGCTGATCAGCGCGCCGAGGGTGAACGAGCGCAGGGAGAACAGGCCGAGGTCCACCAGCGGGGCGCGTCCGAGCAGCGCCTGCCGGCGTTCCCAGGCCCAGAACGCGCCCAGCAGCAGCAGTGCGACCGGCAGCAGCGCCCACTTCTCCCGGCCGGTCCACTGCTGCTCCTGCACCAGGGGCAGCATCAGCGCGAGCACGCCCGCGCCGAGGAGCAGCACCCCGAACAGGTCGAACACCTCGCGCTTGCCTGCCGCCGGGTAGCGGGGCAGCAGCCGCACTCCCGCGACGAAGGCGGCCACCCCGATCGGCAGATTGACGAAGAACACCCAGCGCCAGCCGTCGGCGGTGCCGGCGGCGTCGATCAGCAGCCCGCCCACCAGCGGGCCCGCCGCCGTGGACACCCCGATGACCGTGCCGAGCACACCGAAGGCCTTGGCCCGCTCGGCGCCCTGGAACATCTGCTGGATCAGCCCCGAGGTCTGCGGCGCGACCATGCCCGCCGCCGTGCCCTGGATCAGCCGGAACACCACCAGCCAGCCGGGGCCGGAGGCGAGCCCGCACGCCAGCGAGGCCACCGTGAACAGGGCGAGGCCCCACAGGAAGGCCTGCCGCCGGCCGCGCATGTCGCCCAGCCGGCCGGCCGGGACCAGCGCGAGCCCGAAGGTGAGGGCGTACCCGGAGACCACCCATGACTGGACCGCCTCCGAGGCGCCCAGCCCGTGTTCCAGGGAGGGAAGTGCCACGTTCACGATCGAGGTGTCGAGGAGCGAGATGAATCCCGCGGCCAGACAGACCCCGAGCGCCTTCCACCGCCGCTCGTCGGGGGCGGGCCGTGCCTGGACTGTGCTCATGGGGTCACGCTAAGCAGCCACGGCCCGCCGCGCATGCGCAGAGGGCCGTCCGTAGCGGGACCCGGTCGGCGGGCCCCGTCGCGCAGCCGCGCCCACGCCGGCCGCGCCCGGAGGTCCGCCCGGCCGCCGCGCGGCAGCAGGGACGCGGTGGTGAACCCGGGGGCGTCCGCCCGGGCGGGGACGTGGGGCAGGGCGGCGACGAAGCGCATGCCGGCCGCGTGGGCCGCGGCGGCGCCGGGGGCCGCGTCCTCCAGGATCACGCAGGCGGCCGGGGTGCACCGAGGCGGCGGATCGCCTCCACCAAGAGGTTTGCCGTGGGGGACCTCGCCGGCCGAGACCGTCGTCCGCAGGTGGGAGGCGAGGCCGGTGCCCCGTCAGGACGGCCTCGACGGCCTCCGGGGAGGAACCGGAGGCCCCCGCCATGGGGTCGGAGACGACCGGGAGTGTGCCGGGATCGCCCACGGCGCCCGGTATGCCCCCCCGTCAGCCGCGGGCCGTCGCCCGGCCGACCGACTCCACCAGCGGCAGCAGCCGGTACGGGACCCGCTCGCGCAGCGCCACCTCGGTGCGGGTGCGCACCACGCCCGGGAGGCTGATCAGCTTCTGGATCACGTCCTCCAGATGCGCGTTGTCCCGGCCCACCACGCGGGCCAGCAGATCCCCGCCGCCGGTGATCGAGAAGGCCTCCACGATTTCCGGTACGGCGGCCAGCGCGTCCCCCACGTCGTCCAGATGCCCCTGGGTGACCTCGATGTGCACGAACGCCAGCACCGGATGGCCCAGCGCGGCGGCGGAGAGGGAGGGGCCCGTGCCGGTGATCACGCCGTCCCGTTCCATCCGGTCCAGCCGGGCCTGGAGCGTGCCCCGGGCCACGCCGAGGATGCGGGCGTACTCGCGCACGCTGGTGCGCGGCTGCTCCAGGAGCAGCCGCAGGATGCGGGTGTCGAGCTCGTCCACGGCCATGAGGGACGACTGTACCAATGGCCCAGCCGCCGGGGAGCCGCGTAGGCCCTCCGACCTGGTCCGTTGGCCTTTCGGTGCGTGCACGTGCGGGGCCGGTGCTGGGCCAATGGCATGGTGATCCGAGGCTCACTTGAGCCAGTGACCTGGGTGATGCTCTCATGGACGTGTCAATGGCGCTGCGGATCCCCGCGGCGCCTTTTCCGTATCGGTGTTCCCCAGGGGAGGGCAGCAAGTGCTGAAGAGGATGTTCGTGGCACCGGACCCGGGCCGGGCGCGGTTGCGCTTCGCCGCGCGGGCCGTCCTCGGCATCGGGTTGGCGGTCGTGGTCTGCGGACTCGCCGGACACTCCCTCCCCAGCGTGGTCACCGGGGGACTCGCCGCCCTGCTGGCCCTGTTCACCGTGGCCGACCCGACCGTGCGCGGCCAGGCGGTCACCACCGCCCTGCTGCCCGTCGTGGGCGTCCCGGTGCTCGCCGCCGCGGCCGGACTGCACGACCACCCGGTGGCCCGGGACCTGACCTTCCTGGCCGTCGTCGGCGCCGGCGTCTACGCCCGCCGGTGGGGCCCGCGCGGGCACAGCCTCGGCGTGTTCGCCTTCATGACCTTCTTCGTGGCCCAGTTCCTGCACGCCACCCCGGGCCGGCTGCCCGAGCTGTACGCCGCCGTCCTGCTGTCCGTGCTCACGGCGGCCGGCGTCCGGTTCGGCCTGTGGTGCTACGAGCGCCGGCTGGGCCCCGCCGCCCCCGCGCCCGCCCCCCTCGGCGGGACGGGCCTCGCCCGGGTGACCACGCGGCAGGCCGTGCAGGCGACCGCGGGGGCCGGCTTCGCGCTCGTCGCGGGGCAGCTGGTGTCCGGACAGCGCTGGTACTGGGCCGTCGGCGCCACCTGGTGGATCTTCGTCAACACCGCCTCGCGCGGCGAGACCCTGGTCCGCGGCTTCCGCCGGGTCCTCGGCACGGTCCTCGGCATCGGCCTCGGTCTCCTCGTCGCCGTCCCCGTGCACGGTGCGTCCGTCCCGACGGCCGTCCTCGTCGCCGCCGGCGTCTTCGGCATCTTCTACACCGCCGCCGTCTCCTACACCTGGATGATGCTCTGGGTGACCCTGCTCGCCACGTCCCTCTACGGCCTGCTCGGCGTCCTCAGCCCGGGGCTGCTCGCGCTGCGGCTCGCCGAGACCGGTGTCGGCGCGCTCGGCGCCGCGCTCGCCGTGCTGTTCGTGCTGCCGGTCACCACGCACGCCACCACCGACGCCTGGATCCAGCGCGCCCTGCGCTGCGTGCACGCCTGCACCGCCGAGGCCGCGGCCCGGCTCGCCGGCTCCGCCACGGCCGACCCCGCCCCGCGCGTGGCCGAACTGGAGCAGCTGATCGGCCGGGTACGGCTGTCGGTGGCGCCGCTGGTGCACCCGCTGAACCCGATGCCGGCGCGCAAGGCCCGGGCCCGCCGGGTCCTGGCGCTGCTGGACGACTGCGCCCGCGAGATCCGGGGCCTGGTCGCGGTCGCCGCCGACCCCGAGGCCTCCCACGACGCCCGGCTGGCCGCCGCGTGCTGGCGGGTGGAGAGCGCCGTCGAGGCCCTCACCGCCGGCCGCGCCGAACCCCTTTGGCACTCCGCCGAACAGCCCGCCGAACCCGCCCTGGCCCATCTGCACGGCCTGGAGCGGGCCCTCGCCGACCTCGCGGAACCGCTGCGCACCCCGTCCGGCTCCCGGCTGGTCGGCGCCTGAGCGCCCCGGCGCACCGCGAACCGCCCTGCCACTCGGCCCCCTTGGTCTAGACCGCGTCGCCGGGACTGCTACCGTCGGCCCCGGACTGGCTCGACGGGCTCGACCGAGAGGGGACAGCGGTGGCACGGGACGGCAGGGCGGGCAGGCGCCGGGCGTTCATCGGATCGTTCACGGCGGCCGGCGGCCCCGGACTGGTGGCCGCCGAGGTCGCGCCGGGCGGCGGCGCCCTCACCCTCCTGTCCGCCGTCCAGGACGTCGCCGACCCCTCCTACCTCGCCCTCGCGCCGGACGGCCACACGCTCTACGCGGTCAGCGAGACCGCCGAGGGAGCCGTCGCCGCCTACCGCGTCACCGACGGCCGGCCGGAACCCGCCGGGCCCCCGGTGCCGGTGGGCGGCAGCGGCCCCACCCACCTCGGCCTGTACGCCGGACACGTGCTGACCGCCAACTACGGCTGCGGCAGCGTCACCGCCGTACCGCTGCGCCCGGACGGCTCGCTGGCCGGCGCGCCCTCCGGACGGCTCCAGCACACCGGCTCCGGGCCGCACGACCGGCGGCAGCGCGGCCCGCACGCCCACCAGGTGCAGTCCGACCCCAGCGGCCGGTGGGCCGTCAGCGTCGACCTCGGGACGGACTCGGTCCGGGTGTGCACCCTGGTGGACGGCAGCCCCGCCGTGCACCGCGAGTTCGCCCTGCGGCCCGGATCCGGCCCGCGCCACCTGGCCTTCCATCCGGACGGCGGCCACGCCTACGTGGTCAACGAACTGACCCCCACGGTCACGGTGTGCCGCTGGGACGCCGAGCGCGGCACGCTGAAACCCCTGACCGAGGTGCCCGTGCTGCGCGACGCGCCGGCCGGCGACGCCTACCCGTCGGGGATCGTCGTCTCGCCCGACGGCCGCTTCGTGTGGACCGCGACCCGCGGCGAGGACGTCCTCTCGGTCCTCGCCGTCGAAGCGGACGGACTGCGGCTGACCGGCACGGTGCCCTGCGGCGGGCACTGGCCGCGCGCCCTGGCCGAGCACGACGGCTTCCTCTACGCGGCCAACGAGCGCTCCGGCGACGTCTCCTGGTTCGCCGTGGACCCGGCGACGGGCGTCCCCCGCTACGACGGCTGCGTGCGGGTCGCCGCGGCCTCCTGCGTCGTCTTCGGCTGAGGAGCCGAGGGGCCGAGGAGGGCAGCGGATCGCCGCGCGGCGGGGCCGCCCGGGTACGGCGACGGGCCCGCTCCGGGAGGGAGCGGGCCCGGTGTCGTACACGAGCCCCGAGCCGTGGCGGCGCCGTCGGCCGGGCGGGTCAGCGGACCGGGGCGCCCTGCGCCTGCTGCGGTGCGATGCCCAGCGCCGTCGTGTACTTGGCGAGCGCCAGCTTGCCGATCGTCGGGTACGCGCCCAGCGCCTCGGCCGTCGCGCAGCCCGCCTCCTCGGCCGCCGCGGCGAGCAGCCCCGGCTCCAGCTCCGGGCCGATCAGGTACGGCGCCAGGGCCAGCTGCTGCGAACCCGCGGAACGCAGCTGCCCGGCGACGGAGGCGATGGAGCCCTCCTGGTCCAGGGCCGCCGCCATCACCGGCACGGCCAGGCGCGCGGCGAGCAGCATGCCGGTGATCCCGGCCGCCTGCACGGCCTCCTCGCCGCCCACGGCCGCCAGGATGATGCCGTCGGCCGCGGTGGCCACGGTGAACAGCCGGGCCCGGTCGGCACGGGCCAGGCCCGCCTCGGACAGCCGCACGTGCAGCGCCTCGGCGAGCAGCGGGTGCGGCCCGAGGACATCGGTCAGCTCGGTCGCGACCCGGCTGTCCATCACGGACTGCCGGATCCGCCGCAGCAGCGCGCCGTCCGGACCGGCCAGCAGCGGAACGACGACGGCGGCCGGGCCGTCGGGCTCCCTGACCCCCTCGACGCCGGCGGCGACCGCCTGCTCGTACCGCGCGGCGCGCTCCTCGGCGGTGCGCGCAAGCACGGAGCGCAGCGTCGGGAACTCGGCGTCGTCCCCGTCCAGGTACCCGATCCGGGCGTCCAGACCGGGCAGTTCGGAGCGGGCGATGCTCACGACCTCCTCGGCGAGGCCGCGCGTGCCGGCGCTGGGCGCGCCGGGCACCGCGAGGACGAGCGCGGGCGCGCCCTCGGGAGCCACCAGCGGTTCCGGGCGGCGGTGCCGTCCGGGCTGGCGGGGTCGCGGCATTCGTACGGGCAGGCCGGACGCGGGTCCAGTGGGGGAGCTCATGGCGCCGCATGTTACTGGCTTCGTGGGCTCCTCCGTTCGGGGAGGGTGCAGGTGAGCGGTATCCGTCCGGTTTTGTCTGATGAGTTACGTGTGGATACCACCCCGTCCGGGCACATGCCGGACGCATGGCCCGGCACCGGGACGGAACGCCCGAACAGGACTTCAGCCGTTTTCGTCCCGGATCACGCACAACAGCGCCGGTTCGGCCGGCAGGACGAGCCGGTCCGCCGCCAGGTCCGTCGCGATCCGCACCGCACCGTGCAGCGGGTCGCCCTCGGCCGGTACCCGCCGGGCGTGCGGCAGCCGGCGCGCCAGCTCCGCGCGCAGCGGCCCGAGAAGCGGTTCACCCAGTTTGAACAGGCCACCGGTGAGTGCCACTTCGGGGGCGCCGTCCGGCGGGCACACCGCCGCCGCGGAGTCGGCCATGTGCCGGGCCGCCGCGCGCAGGACGTCCGCGGCGACCGGGTCGTGCGCGGCACACGCCGCCACCTGGGGCGCGAACGAGGCCAGCACGGCGGCCCGGTCGGCCCGGGGGTACAGCAGGCCGGGCAGGCCGCGCACCGGGCCGAACCGCTCCTCGGCGCGGGCCAGCAGCGGCGCGGAGCCGCCCTCCCGGCCGTCGTGGGCGCGCAGCGCGGCCTCCAGACCGGCCCGCCCGATCCAGGCGCCGCCGCCGCAGTCGCCCAGCAGGTGTCCCCAGCCGTCGGCCCGCCGCCACCCCGTCAGATCCGTGCCCAGGGCGATCAGTCCGGTGCCCGCGGCCAGCACGGCGCCGGGACGCGGCCCGAGCGCGCCGGCGTACGCGGTGACGGCGTCCGCGGCCAGCGCCACGGCACGCACGCCCAGCTCCCGGGCGAGCGCGCCGGGCAGTTCGGCGCGCAGGGCGTCGCCCAGGCTGGCGAACCCGGCCGCCCCGACGGCAGCCGTGTCCAGGGCGTCGAGGCCCGCCTCCGCGGTCAAGGAGCGTGCCACCGGGACGAGCTGGTCCATGAGATGGGCGGGGTCGACGCCCCGCTCGCCGGTGCGGACCGGCTCCCGGGTCGCCCCCCGCGCCGAGGGCTCCCGCCCGGGCACACCGACGGCGACCCGGAGGCCGGAACCGCCGGAGTCCACGGCGAGATACCCCGGGACGGTCACGGCAGGCGCCAGTCCACCGGCTGCCCGCCCTGCTGCATCAGCAGGTCGTTGGCCCGGCTAAACGGGCGCGAGCCGAAGAAGCCGCGGTCGGCCGACATGGGCGAGGGGTGCGCGGACTCCACCGCCGGCAGACTGCCCAGCAGCGGACGCAGATTGCGCGCGTCGCGACCCCACAGGATGGACACCAGCGGCTTCCCGCGCGCCGCCAGGGCCCGGATCGCCTGCTCGGTGACCTCCTCCCAACCCTTGCCGCGGTGCGCCCCCGGGCTGCGCGGCGCGGTCGTCAGCGCCCTGTTGAGCAGCAGGACGCCCTGCTGTGTCCACGGGGTGAGGTCCCCGGTGGACGGCTGCGGCAGCCCGAGGTCGCTGTGCAGCTCGCGGAAGATGTTGATCAGGCTGGGCGGCAGCGGACGTACCTCCGGCGCCACGGAGAAGGACAGCCCCACCGCGTGTCCGGGGGTGGGGTAGGGGTCCTGGCCGACGATCAGGACGCGTACCTCGTCGAAGGGCTGCTGGAAGGCCCGCAGGACGTTCGGTCCGGCCGGGAGGTAGGTGCGTCCCGCGGCGATCTCCGCGCGCAGGAAGTCGCCCATCCCGGCGATCCGTCCGGCGACGGGTTCCAGGGCCTTCGCCCAGCCCGGTTCGACGATTTCATGCAACGGTCGTGGTGCCACGGGCGTCACCCTACTGCCGGGCACCCGCCGCCGATCAACCGATGGCCGAAGCGGGCAGCCGGGGGAGGGGTGCCCGGGTGCCGATCGCGACCGAGCGGACGGCCTGTGCGGCGGCATACGGACGTTCGTCGAACTCCCCGGAGACGCCGCTCCGGCGCGGCCCGATGAACAAGCCCTTGTGGGTGCCCACCGCGGGCAGTCGGGCCACGGGCCCCGTCACCGGCCCGTGGCCAGGATCGGTCGTTCCGTTGCGGCATGGGCCTGCGCGAAAGGGGTGTCTCGTGCGACCGTCGGGGTGACGGCTCGTCGTGAGCAGCGGAGCGATCCCTCCCGTACGGGAGGACGGTCCGGCCGGTCGGTGCGCTCGTGAGGAGGATGCCCTTGAAGGCGTTCCGTGGTCCGAAGGTGTGGCTGTGGCGCTGGCGGCGCAACCCGCTCAGACGCCGGGCCGACGTGGTGGAGGCATGGGTGGTGCTCGGCGCCTTTCTGCTGACCGTCCTGGCCGGGGTGTCGGCCGGCCTGGTGGCGGCCGGCTCGGTGGAGCACGGGCTCGCCCGCGAGCGGACCGAGCGGCGGCCCACCGTGGCCCGGGTGGTCGCACGGGTTCCGGCGAAGCCGGCCGCGCCGGAGGACCGGGCATCGGCGGGGGAGCGGGTCTGGGCAAAGGCCCGCTGGAGGGCGGTCGACGGCTCCTCGCACACCGGGCGGATCCGGGTACGGGCCGGCAGCGAGCCGGGTACGCCGGTCACCGTCTGGACCGACCCGCGGGGCCGGCTCGTCAACCGCCCTGTCACCGCCTCCGAGGCCGCCTTCCGGGCCACGCTGGTCGGTCTCCTGGTCGGCGTGAGCGCCGCCGCCGTGCCCTGCGTCGCGGGCCTGGCCGTGCGGGGCCGCCTGGAGCGCCGGCGCATGCGGGCATGGGACACGGAATGGGCCCGCCTCGGCCCGCAGTGGGGCCGCATGGTCTGATCCCCCGCGACTTCCGGGTGCCTCCGCGCAGCAGTGGGCGATGTGGTGGCGGGAAGGGGCGGGAGCGGGCGGGTCCGGCGGCGCCCGGCTCCGCCGGCGTCCCGATCGGCCGTGTGCGATCCGTCGGCGGCGGGCCGGTCACCGGCCACGGGGCGACGGGCCCGCGCACGCGCGCGAGGGGAGGGGCGTCCGGAAAGGCGGGAGCCGCCCGCGCACGCGCGCGGGGTGATCAGTTCCGGCCCGGCAGGGCGCGCTCCAGGATGGCGTCGAGTCCGGTCCCGGCGGGCAGGGTGCCGAACGCGTGCCCCCAGTCGCCGCCCAGCCGGGACGCGCAGAAGGCGTCCGCGACCGGGTGCGGGGCGTGCCGTACGAGCAGGGAGGCCTGGAGTGCGAGCGCCATCCGCTCGACCAGCCGGCGGGCGCCCGCCTGATCGGTTTCGGCCAACTGCGCCTTGAGCGCGGCCACGGCCGCGTCGAGACGGGCGTCCGCCCCGCGCGCCAGGGCGAGTTCGGCGAACAGCGTCTCGACGGTGTCCGGTTCCCGGCCCAGGGCGCGCAGCACGTCGAGCGCGTTGACGTTCCCGGAACCCTCCCAGATCGACAGCAGCGGCGCCTCCCGGTAGTGCCGGGGCATGCCGGAGTCCTCGACGTATCCGTTGCCGCCCAGGCACTCCAGGGCCTCGGCGGTGAAGGCCGGGCCCCGCTTGGTGACCCAGTACTTGCCGATGGCGGTGGCGATCCGCCGGAAGGCCCGTTCCCCGGCGTCCCCCCGCACCGTGCGGTCCGCCGCGCCCGCCAGCCGCAGAGCGAGCGTCGTCGCGGCCTCCGACTCCAGCGCGAGATCGGCCAGGACGTTGCGCATCAGCGGCTGGTCGGCCAGCCGGGCGCCGAACGCGCTGCGGTGCCGGGCGTGGTGCCCCGCCTCGACCAGCGTCTTGCGCATCAGGGTCGCCGAGGCCATCACACAGTCCAGCCGGGTGCAGTTGACCATCTCGATGATGGTCTTCACACCGCGCCCCTCCGGCCCCACCAGCCAGGCCACGGTCCGGTCGAACTCCGGCTCGGAGGAGGCGTTGGACCGGTTGCCCAGCTTGTCCTTCAGCCGCTGGATGCGGAAGGTGTTGCGGCTGCCGTCCGGCAGGACGCGCGGCACCAGGAAGCACGACAGCCCGCCCGGGGCCTGCGCGAGCACCAGGAAGACGTCGCACATCGGCGCCGACGTGAACCACTTGTGCCCGCGCAGCGTGTACACGCCCGGCTCGCCGGTGGGCGTGGCGACGGTGGTGTTCGTACGGACGTCGGAGCCGCCCTGCTTCTCCGTCATGCCCATCCCGGCGAGCAGCCCGGGCTTGTCGGTGGGCACGCGCAGCTCCGGGTCGTACTCCCGGCTGGTCAGCAGCGGTTCGTACACCTTGGCCAGGTCCGGCTGGGCGCGCAGGGCGGGTACGGCGGCGTACGTCATCGACGTGGGGCAGCCGTGCCCCGCCTCCGTGTGCCCCCACACCAGGCCGCCCGCCGTCCGGGCCACGTGCGCGCCCGGCCGGTCGTCGGCCCAGGGGGCGCCGGCCAGGCCCTCGGCGACCGCCGTCCGCATCAGGTGGTGCCAGCCGGGGTGGAAGTCGACCTCGTCGACGCGGTGGCCGTAGCGGTCGTGGGTGCGCAGCACCGGCTCGTACCGGTTCGCCAGCTCACCCCACTCCTGCGCCTCCGCGCTCCCGGCGCGCGCCCCCAGCCGCCGGATGCCCTCCTCGGCCCAGCCGGCACCCTCCCGGCGCAGCCCCTCCAGCAGTGCCGGGTCGTCGGAGGCGTCGTACGGGGCGAGCGGCGGGGGCTGGTTGGTGACATCGTGCGTGCCGGACTGCGGCAGGGCCGGTGACTGCGCGGGAATCGAGACCATACAAGCATGTTGCACTGTCCCTACGGCCGTAGCAATGCTGCAACAAGCAGGCGCACGTACAGTACGGATCCATGCGCGTGAACGTCCCGGCGGAGCCGGACCAGGTGGCCCTGCGACCGCTGTCCGCCCGGTCGGTGGTGCTGAGCCTGCTCCTCGGCGCGCACCCGCCCCAGCTGCCGGTGCGGGACCTGGTGCGGCTGGTGGAGCCGTTCGGGATCGGCGGCTCCACGCTGCGCGCCGCGCTGAGCCGGATGGTGACCGCCGGGGACCTGCGGCGGGCGGACGCCGTCTACCGGCTCAGCGACCGGCTGCTGGAACGGCAGCGCCGCCAGGACGACGCCGTACGCCCGCGCACGCGCGCGTGGGACGGCGACTGGGAGATGGCCGTGATCACGGCGACCGGACGCGGACCCGCCGAACGCGCCGACCTGCGCGCCCGGTTGGCGGGCCTGCGCCTGGCCGAGCTGCGCGAGGGGGTGTGGCTGCGCCCGGCCAACCTCGACCGGCCGCTGCCCCCCGAGGTGCGCCGGGTGGCACTGACGTACACGGTCCGCCCGGACGAGCCCCCGCGCGAACTGGCCGCCCGGCTGTGGCCGCTGACCGCCTGGGCCGCCACCGCGCGGGCCCTGCTCGCCCACGCGGCCCGGGCCGACCGCCCGGCCGACCGGTTCACCGCCTACGCCGCCGCCGTCCGCCACCTGCTCACCGACCCCGTCCTGCCGCCCGCACTGCTGCCCGCCGACTGGCCGGGGGAGGAGCTGCGGACGGCGTACGCCGGTTACCGACGGGAACTCGGCGCGGGGTTCGGCGCACGCGAAGAGGCGTAGGGGGAGTCACGACAGCGGGGGTGTGTCCGCGTGCGGGAGCGCCCGCCCCGGGTTCGCCCGGCCCCCGCTCACACCGCGTCGGTGGACGGCGCGGACCCCGGGTGGCATGCCGTTGTACCTTCGAGAGGCCGCGCGGCACCGCCCGGAGGACATGATCCGCCTCCGGCGGCCCGCACCGCGTGGCCGATCTCGTCGCCGACCTGGAACAGGCCCGAAACAGGCCACGGAGGAAGACCGTTGAGCCCCGAGTCCCCCGAGACGGACACCCCGCCGGACACGGCGCACACCACCGGCAGCCCCACGGGGAAGCCGGCCGGCGGACCGGGGGAACCGGTGAGCCGGCCCCAGCTGCTGCGGGACGCGTCGCCGTCCGCCGTACTGGCGGGCCTCGTGGCCGTCGTCGTCTCCTACTCGGGGACGCTGGTCATCGTGCTCTCGGCCGCCTCCGCCGGACACCTCGACACCGCGCGGACCGGCTCCTGGGTGTGGGCGATCTCCATAGGCAGCGGTCTGACCTGCGTCGGGCTGAGCCTGCGCACCCGGATGCCGGTCATCACCGCCTGGTCGACGCCGGGCGCGGCGCTGCTCGTGACGAGCCTGGGCGCGTACTCGTACGCCGAGGCCGTCGGCGCGTTCCTGATCACCGGTGCCGTCCTCACCGTGGTCGGGCTGACCGGGGTGTTCGGATGGCTGATGCGCCAGGTGCCGGCGGCGGTCGTGTCGGCGATGCTGGCGGGCATCCTCTTCGGCTTCGGCACCCATGTCTTCACCTCGCTGAAGACGGCGCCGGCCGTCGCCGGTCCGGTGCTGCTGGCCTACCTGGCGGCCAAGCGCCTGCTGCCCCGGTACGCGGTGCTGATCGCGCTCGCCGCGGGAGTCGTGGGCAGCGCGGCCACCTCGCGGCTGCACGTCCACGTCGATCACGTCGAGCTGGCCCGGCCGGTGCTCACCGCCCCGCATTTCTCCCTCGCCTCGCTCGTCGGCATCGCCGTGCCGCTGATCGTGGCCACCCTCGCCTCGCAGAACGCCCCGGGCATGGCGGTGCTCGCCGCCTCCGGCTACCGGCCCGGGGACCGGCTGCTGGTCGGCACCACCGGCGTGGCGTCCACCGTGCTCGCCCCCTTCGGGTCTCACGCGGTCAACCTGGCCGCGATCACCGCCGCGATCTGCACCGGCCCGGAGGCCCACCCCGATCCGCGGCGGCGGTACGTGGCGGGTGTCTCCTGCGGCGTCTGCTACCTGCTGGTCGGCGCCTTCGGCTCCACGCTGGTGGCGTTCTTCGCCGGGCTGCCGGAGGAACTGGTCGCCGCCGTCGCCGGGGTCGCCCTGTTCGGGGCGCTCGCCGGGGGCCTGACCGGCGCGGTCAAGGAGGAGAAGGACCGCGAGGCGGCGCTGATCACGTTCCTGGCCACCGCCTCCGGTGTCACCCTGTTCGGCATCGGCTCGGCCTTCTGGGGTCTCTTCCTCGGCGTCGCCGCCCACCTCGTGCTGTCCGCGCGGTGGCGCGGGCGGACGGCCGGCGCGTGACCCGCGGCCGGGCCGCCGGCGGCGACCCGGCCCGCGGGCCTCATTTGTAGGTGATGTCCGAGCCGGAGTACTTGCAGTAGGTGCCGTCCGGGCCCGAGCCGTTCGTGCTCGGTTCGGCACCCGTGTTGTTGCCGATGTACTTCTGGCAGGGAATGATCTTCTTGCTGGTGTCCCCGACGATGGTGATGTTCCGCAGGGTCGCGCTGTCGCCGTAATTGGTGTTGATGCCGACGAGCTTGCTGCCCTTGTAGGTCGCCTCGATGCCGCTGAGGTTGATCGTCCGCTTGTACTGCGTCTTGCAGTTGCCGCAGGAGCGGGCGAACGTCCCGAAGTTCTTCACCGCGAAGCCGGAGACGTTCAGCGTGCCGGCGCCGTTGAACTGGAACACCTTGTCGCTCGCCTCCTTCGCCCCGCCGCCGGTGACGGTGTAGACGTTGGACGACGAGGAGCCGAGGAAGGTGGCCGCGTCCTCGCCGACGTCCTCCCACCACACGTTCTGCAGCGTGCAGCTGCCCAGGCAGTGGACGCCGTCGGCGGCGGGGGAGCCGATGACGACGTTCTTGAGGACCGCGCCGGGAGCCAGCTCCAGCAGGGGGCCCTGGTCCTCGTCCTGGCCGTCGCTGCCGAGGTCGCCGCTGCCGTACAGCCGCTTCATCCCGTAGTCCTTGGTGCCGGACACCGAGATGGTCGAGGAGACCGCCTGGCTGCCGTTCGGGGTCGGCCAGGTGGCCGCGCCCGCCGGCGCCCCGGAGGTCATGATCATGCCAAGCGTGAGTCCGAGAGTGGCGAGTCCGCCGAGCAGACCGCGCGAGGTCGCTGATGAGGTCATGTCCCGCGATGCCTTCTTTCGTGGGGTGGTCAGAGCGGTGCGTCCCTTCCGTGGGGGTGCGGCTCTGTGGGGGCGTGAGGTTATGCACATGAATCCTGGACGCCCTGCAGAACGCATGACAGGGCGTTGCGTGGCCGAAACGGCTGCCTTGCGGGTCGACCGGTCACGCTGATGAACGGACCGTAGGGGGCAAGCGCTTTCTAGTCAACGGTTCGCGCGGCACCGTTCCGGTTCGTGCGAAGTGCGGTGGGAGCGCTTCCATGACTTGCGTGTCCATGCCACGATGCCGGGTGTTCCCCGCACGACGCGCACACCGTACGGACCCCCGCACGACCCGCGATCAGAAGGGACAGGTGACGTGCCCCCCACACCGCGCTGTTCGAGAACCCGTCCGCGCAAGGCCCTCGTCGCCCTGCTGGGCGCCCTGCTGCCGCTGCTGGCGGCCCTCGCCCTCGCCGCACCACCGGCCGGGGCGCGGACCCGGGCCGCCCCCGCGGCCACCCTCACCGAGGTCACCGGCTTCGGCGCCAACCCGAGCAACCTCCAGATGTACGTCTACGTCCCGCAGAACGTGAGCCCGCACCCGGCGGTCGTGGTGGCCGTGCACTGGTGCGGCGGCTCCGCCTCCGCGATGTACTCCGGCACCGAATGGCCCGCACTGGCCGACCGGCACGGGTTCGTCCTCGTGTACCCGTCCGTCACCCGCGCCAGCAAGTGCTTCGACGTGTCCTCCCCGCAGGCACTGCGCCACGACGGCGGCAGCGACCCGGTCGGCATCCGGTCCATGGTCGACTGGGCGACCCGCACCTACGCGGCCGACACCGGGCGGATCTTCGTCACCGGCATCTCCTCCGGCGCCATGATGACCAACGTCCTGCTCGGCGACTACCCCGACGTGTTCGCCGCGGGCGCCGCCTTCTCCGGCGTCCCCTTCGGCTGCTTCGCCACCACCGACGGCTCCGAGTGGAACAGCGCGTGTTCCGGCGGCACCGTCGACCGCACCCCGCAGCAGTGGGGCGACCTGGTCCGCGCCGCCTACCCCGGTTACACCGGCCCGCGCCCGCGGATGCAGCTGTGGCACGGCACCGAGGACGACACCCTGCGCTACCCCGACTTCGGGGAGGAGATCGAGCAGTGGACGAACGCGCTCGGTGTGAGCCAGACCCCCGCCGCCACCGACGCTCCCGCCACCGGCTGGACCCGCACCCGCTACGGCGGCACCGGTGACCAGGCTCCCGTCGAGGCGATCAGCCTCCAGGGCGTCGGCCACAACCTCTACAGCTGGGGCATGGCCGACCGCGCCCTCACCTTCTTCGGTCTCGACGGCGACGGCGGCACCGAGCCGCAGCCGCCCGCCGGCACGTGCAGGGTGCGGGCCGGGGTCAGCGCCTGGAACACCGGCCTGACCGCCTCCCTCACCGTCACCAACACCGGCACGGTCCCGGTGAACGGCTGGAAACTCGCCTTCACCCTCCCGGCCGGCCAGACCATCACCAGCGGCTGGAACGCCACGTACAGCCCCCGCACCGGCGCGGTGACGGCGTCCGACGCCGCGTACAACGCCAGCATCGCCCCCGGCACGAGCGTGACCCTCGGCTACCAGGCCGCACACACCGGCAACAGCGGAGCACCGACCGCGTTCAGCCTCAACGGGAGTGCCTGCACGGTGGATTGATCACCGGGGCACCGGCTGGGGGGGGGGGGGGGGGGGGGGGGGGGTGTGTCTCCCCGGTCACTCTGGGGTTTTTGTGG
>NZ_JBVHXT010000032.1:56385-91343 GCF_055569255.1 Streptomyces sp. NPDC029296 | reverse complement strand
TCCACTGCGAGCGGCCCCCCCCCCCCCTTCTCCCCCCCCCCCCCCCCACCCTCCCCCCCCCCCCCCCCCCCCCCCCCCCCCCCCCCCCCCCCCCCCCGCGCCGCGTGGGTCCTGCGGGACCGCGGGACCCCGTACCGGGCGTGCGCCCGGCGGCCGGGGTCCGCGATCAGGGCGTGGTGCGGGGCCGTCGGCGAGCCGGTCGCGGATGGCCGGGGCTCGCGGTCCGGGGTGTGGTGCGGTGCTCACCGGCGAGCCGGTCGTGGGCGGCCGGGTCCCTCGGTCCAGGGTGCGGCGCGTACTCGCCGGCGAGTAGGTCGCGGGCGGCCGGCGCGGCGCGTGCTCGTCGTCGGCCCGCCGATCGCGGGCGGCCCGGGCCCCGTGACCCGAGGCGGGGCGCGTACTCGCCGGCGAGCCGCTTGCCGACCGCGGGCTGTCGGCGCGCTCGTCGTGCGGGGTCCACGCGGTGCCGTCCGGCCCTACGGCGTCACCGGCATGCCGTTCGACGGCAGCACTCCGCGCGTCCCGCTGCCCGCCCCCTGTCCGCCCCGACGCGGTGACCGGCTTCGGCCGCCGTCCGTGACCCCGTGGCCCGGCCCGGCGAGGGGCGGGCCGCGCACCGGGGGCCCGTCGCTCCGGGGCCGTCGCGGACGGTGTCGTCCCCTTCCCGGGAGGTTTGCCGGCGGCCCGTGGGGGTTCACTGGGAGGTGCGTGATGACCGGCGCGGTCGCGGGCACTCGGGGGGCACGCGAGGCGATCCCACCCCGAGGAGAGTCATGGCTGAGCAGAAGTCGTCGTCGGCCCTCACGGCGCCCCTGCGCGGCGCCGCCTCGGTCCTGAGCCGGGTGCCCGGCGCCGGAACGGTGAGCAGGGCCGCCGAGGAGACACTCGACAAGATCGGCGCGGTCTCGCCCCGCGGGCGGCGCATGGCGGTGTACGCGGGCGCCGGGATGCTCGGCGCGGCGGGCGTCGTGGAATGGCCGGTCGCGCTCACCGGCGCGGCGGTGGCCTGGCTCACCCAGCCCCGGCCCGGCCGGCCGGCGGAGGGTGGGGACGCCGCCGTACAGCGCCCCGAGCCCGCGCACGATCTCGGCACCGCGGCCCTCAGGTCCGGCACGGGCGGCGCGCACGGCCGGGCCGTCGAGGGCGCGCCCGGCGGCAGCGGGGCCGCCGCGACCGCCCGGACCCGAGGGCGGGCCAAGGGGGCACACACGGAGGCGCCGAGGCCGGCCGAACCCGGCCACGGCGCCGGAACGACCAAGGCGTCCTCCGGTCCCCTCGGGCCGACCGCCCGGCCCGACCGCACCACGCTGTAGGAGGTCATGGTGGCCGGTCTGCTGACGGCGCCGCCGGCCGCCGTCCGGCTGCTGCCCGCGGCGCCACGCCTGCTCGCGCGGGCGGCGGCACCGGCGGTCGGCGTGGCGGCCGGTGCCGCCGCCGGTACCGCGCGCGCCGGTGTGCGCGGCGCGGACGCCGCCGCCCGGGCCGCCCGGGTGGCCCGCAACGCGCTGCCCGGCGCCGGCACCCACTGGCGCTCCGGTGCCCGCGCCCATCTGGCCGTACGCCCCCTGGAACGGGACCTGGCCCGGCACGCGGGCGACCTCGCCCGACCGGCCCGCCGGGTGGCCGAGGCGCTCCGGAAACATCCCGACGTCCTGGTCGCCTACTGGGACCAGGGACTGGCCCGGCTGGTGGTGACCGCGACCGGTGAGCAGGCCGCCGACCGGGTCCTCGCGCACGCCGCGGACCTGGCCGAACGGCACGGCCTGGCGCTGGCCGGCGGGGACGTCGCCGAGACCACGCATCCCGCCGACCCGGCCGGGGTGCGCGCCGCCGCGGCCACGCTCGCCGCCGACGCCGTCGGCATCGCCGTGGCCCTGACCGCCTACGGCCTGCGGCTGCCGCCCTCCCCCCGGATGGTGACCGCCGTCGTGACCCTGTTGCGGGAGAACCCGCGCTTTCGCGCGTGGCTGCGCGCCCGGATCGGCAACTCCCGGATGGACCTCGTGCTGGCCTGCGCCAACGCGGCCGTGCACGGCGCCGGGCAGTCCCCCGCCTCGCTGATCCTGGACGGTGCGCTGCGCGCCTGCCAGGTGGCCGAGACGGTGGCCCGCTCGGCCGCCTTCGACGCGGTGCACGACCAGCTGTGCGCCCCGTGGCGGATCAGCCTCGCCCCGGACGGCCCGCCCCGCCCGCCGCTGCACGTCTCACCGGCCCAGGAGTACGCCGCCCACGCCTCCGCGGGCAGCGTGCTGGGCGCGGCGGCCACCCTGCTGGTCAAGCACGACACCGCCGAGGCCGCGGAGGCCGTGCTGGCCGGCTCCCCGAAGGCCGCGCGCTACGGCCCGGCCGCCTTCCACGCCGTCCTCTCCGGAGCCCTGGCCCGCACCGGTGTCCTGGTCCGCGCCCCGGAGCGGCTGCGCCAGCTGGAGATGGCCGGCACCGTCGTGCTGCACCCCGGCGCCCTGCGCACCGACGACGGCGAGGCCGACCCGTGGGCCGAACCGGTGCTGGACGCCGCCCGCCGGGCCGGGCTGCGGGTCGTGCTCGTGGACGATCCGGCCCTGGAGGACTTCACCGGCCTTGCCGATCAGGTCGTCGACCCCCGCCGGCCGCTGGACGACGTCGTGTACGAGGCGCGTGCCGAGGAGAGCGCCGTCCTGGTGGTCGCGCGGGTGCGCTCGGCCGGCGACCGCGATGTCCTGGCCGCCCTGCGCGCCGCCGACATCGCCCTCGCCCTGACCGACCGGGACGGCGCGGTCGTCTGGGGCGCGGACCTCCTCGCCCTGCACGGACTGCCCGACGTCTGGCGGGTCCTGACCGCGATCCCGGCCGCCCGCCGGGTCGGCCGCCGCGCCCAGACGCTGGCCCGCTCCGGCGCCGCGCTGTCCGGGCTGCTCGTCGCCGTCGGCGAGTCCGGCGGCCGGCGGAACCGCCGGGCCGTCCTGCCGGGGCTGCGGCACGCGCCGGTCGACGCCGGCGCCGCCTCCGCGCTGCTGTCCGGGGTGCGCGCCGCGCTCGGCGTGGCGGCGGCCCGCGCCCCGCACCCGCGTCCCCGGGTGCACTGGCACGAACTCGGCGCGGACGAGGCCCGGGACCGGCTGGCCCGGGAACCGGCCGCCGGCACCGGGACCGACGCGCCGGCCGCCCGGGTGCGCAAGGCGGCGGAGGGCGTCGTCGCGCATCCCGCCGCCGCGCCCGTCCGCTGGTCCTACCGGCTCGGCCGGGCCGTCCGGGACGAACTCCAGGATCCGCTCACCCCGGTGCTGGCCGTCGGCTCGGCGGCGTCCGCGATCCTCGGCTCGGTCGTGGACGCGCTGCTCGTCGTCGGCGCCCTCGACCTGAACGCCCTGGTCGGCGGAGTCCAGCGGCTGCGGGCCGAACGGGCGCTGTCCGGGCTGGTCGCGGAGCAGAAACAGAAGGCCCGCCTGGTGCCGCCGCCGGCCGAGGCCCCGGCCGGCGGCACCCGCACCGTGGAGGCCGGCCGGCTGCGGCCGGGACACGTGATCCAGCTCAAGGCGGACGACGTGGTGCCCGCCGACGCCCGGCTGCTCTGGCAGGAGGGCCTGGAGGTGGACGAGTCCGCGCTGACCGGCGAGTCGCTGCCGGTGGAGAAGCAGACCGACCCCACCCCGCACGCCGCCGTCGCCGACCGGCGGTGCATGGTCTTCGAGGGGACGACGGTGGTGGCGGGGGAGGCCCGCGCCATCGTGGTCGACATCGGCGACCGCACCGAGGCCGCCCGCGCCGTCCACCTCGCCGCGCGCACGCCCCCGGCCGGCGGGGTGCAGGCCAGGCTCCAGGAACTGAGCCGCAAGGCGCTGCCGCTGACCCTGGGGGGCGGCGCCGCGGTGACGGGGCTGGCGCTGCTGCGCGGCACCCCGATCCGCGAGGCGGTCGGCGGCGGGGTGGCGGTGGCCGTGGCCGCCGTACCGGAGGGGCTGCCGCTGGTGGCGACGGTCGCCCAGCTGGCGGCCGCCCGGCGGCTGAGCCGGGGCGGCGTCCTGGTGCGCACGCCGCGTTCGCTGGAGGCGCTGGGCCGGATGGACACCGTCTGCTTCGACAAGACCGGCACGCTCACCGAGAACCGGCTGCGCCTGGTGCGCACCGCCGACACCGGGGGCACGGTCCACGCCGTGGCCGACGCCGGCGCCGAGGACACCGTACGGGCCGCCGCGCGGGCCTGTCCGCGGCTGGACGACGGCTCCGACCGGCCGGTGCACGCCACCGACGAGGCCGTGCTCGTCGCCGCGCCGCCCGACCCGGACTGGACCCGGCTCGCCGACCTGCCGTTCGAGGCCGCGCGCGGATACGCCGCAGGCGTGGGCCGTACCTGGGACGGCCCGCCGGTGCTGGTGGTCAAGGGCGCCCCGGAGACCGTGCTGCCCGCCTGCCCCGATCTGCCGCGGCACGCCTTCGACACCGCCCACGCGCTGGCCGGGGACGGACTGCGGGTGCTCGCGGTGGCCGAGCGGCGGCTCGGCGAGGGCGAGCAGGAGGACGGTGCCCTGGGACGGGCGCTGGAGAACCTGGAGTTCACCGGGCTGCTGGCGCTGTCCGACGTACCCCGCGAGACCTCCACGGCCTTGGTCAACGCGCTCAACGGGGCGGGCGTACGGCCGGTGATGCTCACCGGCGACCATCCGCAGACCGCCCGCGCCATCGCCGCCGACCTGGGCTGGCCGGCGGACACCGTGGTGGTCACCGGAGACGAGCTGGCCGCCGCCGACCGCGCGTCCCGGGCCCGGATGCTGCGCGACGCGGGCGTGGTGGCCCGGGTGGCGCCCGAGCAGAAAGTGCAGGTCGTGGAGGCGCTGCGGGACGCGGGCCGGGTGGTCGGCATGGTCGGCGACGGCGCCAACGACGCCGCGGCCATCCGCGCCGCCGACATCGGCGTCGGCATCAGCGCCCGGGGCTCGGCCGCCGCCCGCAACGCGGCGGACATCGTGCTGACCGACGAGGACCTGACGGTACTGGTCGACGCGGTCGGCGAGGGCCGCGCCCTGTGGCACAGCGTGGCCGACGCCATCGCCATCCTGATCGGCGGCAACGCGGGCGAGGTCGGCTTCGGCATCATCGGCACCCTGGTGTCCGGGCGGGCGCCGCTGTCCACCCGGCAGATGCTGATGGTGAACCTGTTCACCGACCTGTTCCCGTCGATGGCCGTGGCGGTGACGGAGAAGGAGGACCCGCGGGACGCCGTCCGGGCGCGGAGCGGGTCGCCGGAGGACGCCGCCGCGGTGCTGGGCGCCCCGCTGCTGCGGCAGATCCGGCACCGGGCGCTGACGACCTGCCTCGGCGCGGTCACGGCCTGGCTGATCGGCCGCTTCACCCCGGGCACCGCCCGCCGCTCCAGCACCATGGCCCTGTGCGGAGTGGTCGGCACCCAGCTGGCGCGGACCCTGCTCGACCGGCGGGACAGCCGGCTGGTGCAGGTGACCTCGCTGGGCTCCGCGCTGGCGCTCGTCGCCGTGGTCCAGACCCCGGTCCTCAGCCGCGCGTTCGGCTGCACCCCGCTCGGCCCGGTGGCATGGGCGGGCGTCGTCGCCGCGATCGCCCTGGCCCTGGCGGGCCAGAGGTCCCTGCCCCGCCTGGAGGAGACCGTGGGACGGCTGCTGCCCGGCGGGTGACGGGGGCGCGCGGGGCCGACGCGACCGGCGCAGTGGCCGGGGCGCGGGCCCGTGAACGCCCGGTTCCCGGGCGCCTGCGCGCACCGACGGGCACTACACCACTGCCGGGGCCCGCCCGGGTTCCGGGCAGGCCCCGGCCGACCTGGCACCGACGCCGGACCACGGCATCACGGATGGCTGCGCGCACCGGCCGGGACCGCACGGTTGCCGTAGCGCGCGGTGTGCGGACGGCCCCCGGGCCGGTGTGGCGCCGGGTCGGATTCGGCCTGCCGGGCGGGATGTGCGCACCGGCCGGGACCGTGCGACCGCCGTAGCGCGCGGTGTGCGGACGGCCCCCGGGCCGATATGGCGCCGGGGCGGGCTCGGCCCGGCGGGCGGGACGTGCGCACCGGCCGGGGCCACACGACCGCCGTGGCGCCAGGGCCGCGGACAGCCCCGGCCGCTCCCGGCCGGAGCCGTCGCCGGGGTCAGACCGACCGGTGGTACTGGTCCGGCACCCGGATCTCCGCGCCCAGTTCGCGGGCAGCCTGCCGGGCCCAGGACGGGTTGCGCAGCAGCTCCCGGCCGAGCAGGACCACGTCGGCCTCGCCATTCGCCAGGATCTTCTCCGCCTGCTCCGCCTCGGTGATCAGCCCGACGGCGCCGGCCGGCAGCGGGGTCTCGGCCTTCACCCGGGCGGCGAACGGCACCTGGTAGCCCGGCCCGGTCGGAATGCTCACGCTGCTCGCGTTGCCGCCGGTGGAGACGTCGAGCAGGTCCACACCGTGGGCGTGCAGGTCGCGGGCGAAGCGGACCGTGTCGTCCGCGGTCCAGCCGGCCTCGTCCAGCCAGTCGGTGGCGGAGATGCGGAAGAACACCGGCTTTTCGTCGGGCCACACCTCGCGTACGGCGTCCACGACCTCCAGGGCGAACCGGGTCCGGTTCTCGTACGAGCCGCCGTAGGCGTCCGTGCGGTGGTTGGAGTAGGGCGAGAGGAACTCGTTGATCAGGTAACCGTGGGCGCCGTGGATCTCGACGGCCTCGAAGCCCGCGGCCAGCGCCCGGCGCGCGGCGGCGGCGAACTGCCCGACGATCTCCTTGATCTCGTCGACGCCCAGCTCGGTCGGCACCGGGTGGCGTTCGTCGAACGGGACCGCGCTGGGGGCGAGCGGCTGCCAGCCGTGCGCCTCCGGTCCGACGGGCGCGCCGCCCTTCCACGGCCGTTCGGTGGACGCCTTGCGGCCCCCGTGCCCGAGCTGGACGGCCGGTACGGTGCCCTGCGCGGTGAGGAACCGGGTGATCCGCCGGAAAGCCTCCACCTGGGTGTCGTTCCACAGTCCGAGGTCGTACGGGGAGATCCGGCCCTCGGGCGCGACCGCGGTGGCCTCGACCACGATCAGGCCGGTGCCGCCGGCGGCCCGCGCCGCGTAGTGCGCGAAGTGCCAGTCGTGCGGGGCTCCGGCGAGCGGGCCCTCCGGCTCGGCCGAGTACTGGCACATCGGGGCCATCCACACCCGGTTCGGGATGGTCACTTCGCGCAGGGTGAGGGGCTCGAAGAGCGCGGACATGAAGCACTCCGTTTCGTCACGGGTGGCCTGACAGCTTCGTACGGCGTTCACCGTACTACGAGAATCGTGAAAGTACGAGAGGTGTCAAACTACGAGAGTTCTCGTACGATGGTCGCCGTCGGAGGAGTCCCGCGACGAAGGGCGGTCGCCGTGACCGAGACAGCCACCACCGGGCGCGCGTTGCCGCATCCGGACCGCGAGCACATCCGGCTGGAGTCCGTGCTGCACGCGCTCTCCGACCCGATGCGGTTGCGGATCGTGCGCGAACTGTCCGCCCAGGAGGCGGAGTTGACCTGTTCGCACTTCGAGCTGCCGGTGACCAAGTCCACCACCACGCACCACTTCCGGGTGCTGCGGGAGGCGGGGGTCGTCCGGCAGGTCTACCGGGGGACGGCCAAGATGAACGGCCTGCGCCGGGACGATCTAGAGAGCCTCTTCCCGGGGCTGCTCGACAGCCTCCTCGCCGCGGCCGACCGGCAGGCCGGCCGGCTCGGTGAGGCCGGCCGGGACCCGGTCGCCGGCTGAACCACCCTTCGCCGGAAGGTGGTTGAAGAGCAGGTTCAGTACGATCGCGGACAGGCAGCCCGCGCTGATCCCGCTGTCCATCACGGTCTGGAACCAGTCCGGGAACCCGGCGTACACCGTGGGCACGCCCACCGGCAGCGTGCCGATCGCCACCGAGACGGCCACCACGGTCAGATTGCCGTTGCCCCGGAAGTCGACCCGGGCCAGGGTCCGCAGCCCGCTCGCCGCGACCGTCCCGAACATCACCAGCCCGGCCCCGCCGAGCACCGGCGCCGGGATCGCCGCGACCACCGCGCCCAGCTTGGGCAGCAGACCGAGCAGCACCAGGATGCCGCCGGCCGCGGCGACCACCCAGCGGCTGCGCACCCGGGTCATGCCCACCAGACCCACGTTCTGCGCGAACGCCGTGTACGGGAAGGTGTTGAACACCCCGCCCAGCACCGTCGACAGACCGTCCGCGCGCAGCCCGTCGGCCAGCGTGCGCGGCTCCACCTTCCGCCCGGTCAGCTCGCCGACCGCGATCAGGTCACCGGCGGTCTCGGTCATCGTCACCAGGGCCACCACGAGCATGGAGGCGATCGCGGACACCCGGAACTCGGGCGCCCCGAAGTGGAACGGCGTGCTGACGCCGACCCAGCCGGCGTCCGCGACCCCGTCGAAGTCGGCCATGCCCAGCGGCACCGCGACGGCCAGACCGGCGGCGATGCCGGCGAGCACCGCGATCCGGGAGAGGAAGGCGGGCGCGAACCGCTGCACACCGAGCACCACGGCCAGGACGAAGCCCGCCAGCGCCAGGTTCCGCGGCGCCCCGAAGTCCTTCGCGCCGGCACCGCCCGCCGCCCAGTTGCCCGCGACCGGCAGCAGCGAGACGCCGATGACCAGGATCACCGTGCCGGTCACCAGCGGCGGGAAGAAGCGCAGCAGTCTGCCGAAGACCGGTGCGAGCAGCGTGATCGCGAGCCCCGCGACGATCACGGAGCCGTAGATCGCGGGCAGTCCGCCGCCCGTCGTCCCGATGAGCACCATCGGCGACACGGCCGCGAACGTGCACCCCTGCATGACCGGCAGCCGCACCCCGAACCGCCGGAACCCGACGCACTGGATCAGCGTGGCGATCCCGCACACCAGCAGGTCGGCCGTGATCAGGTACGCCAGGTCGGCGGGCGGCAGTCGCATCGCGCCGCCCACGATCAGCGGCACGGCGACGGCGCCCGCGTACATCGCGAGCACATGCTGGAGCCCGAAGGCGGCCAGTTGCCGGAACGGGGGGATCTCGTCGACGGGATGCGCGGCGGCGGGCGTGGCCATGGGGTCTCCATCTGCGGCGGACGGGCAGCGGGATCCGGACATCGGGACATCCGGACAGGACGAGACCGTAAGGGCCTTGAACAGTTTGTTGATTTCCGGCCTGTTGCCGCCGTGTGTCCCGTCCGCCGGGAACACCGACCCCCGCCCCGCCGCCCCCGACCCGCTGTCCTCGATCCGCCTCCTCGCTACGGCACCCGTGCCGCCGCGAGCAGCGTGTCCCAGTCGGCCAGCTTGACCACGCCGCGCCCGAGCCGCGCCCCCAGCTCGGCCTCGGCCCGCTCGATGGCCAGCCAGCCGCCCCAGGGCACGGGGTCGGCGCCGGCCGCCCGGAGCGCGGCCACCGGATCCGCCGGCACGGCTGCGCGGGCGAGGGCGGGCGCGTCCGCGAGCAGGGAGGTCACCGTCTCCTTGGCACAGGGCCGGTTGGTGCCGATGACCCCGGTCGGCCCGCGCTTGATCCACCCGGCGACGTACTCACCGGGGGAGGGCACGCCGTCCCGCAGGACGCGGCCCTCCCGGTGCGGGACCGTGCCGCTCGCGGCGTCGAACGGCAGCCCGTCCAGGGGCACTCCGCGGTAGCCCACCGAGCGCAGCACCAACTGCGCGGGCACGTCCTCGTACCGGCCCGTCCCCCGCACGCCGCCCCGGCCGTCCGGGGCCGTGCGCTCGAAGCGGACGGCACCCACCCGGCCGCCGGCTTCGAGCAGCTCCACCGGGCGCAGGAAGAACCGCAGCCGGATCCGCCGGGCGGCCGCCTCCCCGGGCCGCGCCGCCCAGCCGCGCAGCACCTCCACATTGCGCCGCTGCCCGGCCGGCAGTGCGCCGGGGTCGGCCGGGTCGAGAGCCAGGTCGGCCTTGTCCACGGTCACCTCGGTGCCGGGCAGGGCGTTCAGCTCGCGCAGCTCCTTGGCGGTGAAGCGGGCCTGGGCGGGGCCGCGCCGGCCCACCATGTGCACCTCGGTGAGCCCGCTCGCCGCCAGCGTGTCCAGCGCGGCCTGCGGAATGTCCGTGCCCCGCAGCTCGGCCGCGCCCCGGACCAGCATCCGGGCGACGTCCACCGCGACATTGCCCACGCCGACGACCACCGCCGACCGGACCCCGCGCAGGTAGTCCGCGTCGGCCGCGTCCGGGTGCGCGCTGTACCAGGAGACGAACCCGGTCGCCGAGAAGCTTCCCGGCAGGTCCTCGCCGGGAACCCCGAGCCGCCGGTCGGCGGCGGCGCCCACGCAGTACACCACCGCGTCGTACAGCCCCCTCAGCCGCTCCACCGGCAGACCACCGGGCCCGCCCACCCGGACCCCGCCGAGGAACCGCACCCGTTCGTGCTCCAGCACCGTCCGCAGGCTGCCCTGGAGGGACTTGATCTTCTCGTGGTCGGGCGCGACGCCGTAGCGCACCAGGCCGTAGGGGCACGGCAGCCGGTCCAGGACGTCCACCAGGACCCCCGGATCACGCTGCACCAGGCTCTGGGCGGTGTAACACCCGCTCGGCCCGGATCCGACGACGGCGACACGCAGCACAGCGGTACTCCTTGCCCGAAGGAGGGGCGTGCGGACGCCTCCAGCATGGCACCGCGAGGTCCCGGCGGGCAGGGCCGGAGGAGTGATCCGGACGCGCCGCCGCTCGCCGAGCGCGTGCTCGTACGGCTGCGGAACGCCGCCGAAGAGGGAGCCCGACGGGAGCCGCTCCCGCCACTCGGAGAGAGGGCTGCGCAGGGCCGCTTCCGCCGCAGAAGGAGGGAGCTTCCAGGACCGCTCCCGCCGCCCGGAGAGGGGCCTGTCAGGGCCGTTCCCGCCGCTCCTCCGTGGCGAAGAACCGGGACAGGTCCCCGTTCTCCGCCCCCGCGCCCGGCTCGCTCTCCGGGGGCACGCCCATCTCCCAGTCCAGCCCGTACCGCTGGAACAGCTCGGCCCGCAGCACCGGTACCGGCATCGGCACGCCCGGCACCAGCGCCGCGTACACCGCGCCCATCAGCAGGGCCCGCAGCATCGGGTAGTCGGCCGAGACCGCCTGCGAGCCGTAGCGGGTGACGGTCTCGCCGAGCAGCTCCGCCAGCCGGCGCTGCTCCGGGCACTGCACGAAGCCCTCGGCGTGCAGCAGGCCCGCCATGTGCTGGCGCATCAGCACCGGCCGGTCCCGGGCCAGGCCCAGGAT
The DNA here is from genome assembly GCF_055569255.1 of Streptomyces sp. NPDC029296. NCBI lineage: Bacteria > Bacillati > Actinomycetota > Actinomycetes > Kitasatosporales > Streptomycetaceae > Streptomyces > Streptomyces sp. NPDC029296. The sequence goes on along the minus strand of NZ_JBVHXT010000032.1, from coordinate 80,182 downwards.
CGCGTCGATGGCCCGGGCCAGCCGCTCCCGGCCGTCCTCGGTGTGCGGGTCCCGCTCCAGTGCCTCCTCCAGCGTGCGGTGCATCAGCCGGTGGACGGCGGACTGCACCAACTGGCGCTTGCCGGGGAAGTAGTACGACACCAGTCCACGTGCCGAACCGGCCCGGTCGGCGATATCGCCCAGCGTCGTGGCCTCGAAGCCCCGCTCGCCCACCAGTTCGACGGCGGCCTGCAACAGCCGTTCCCTGGAACGCCGCCGCAATTCTTCATTGACCGAAGCGCTGCGCGGGGACATCCTGTAACTCCTGCGTTGACTGGCTGCCAGCCAACTATACTCAACGCATCGGGGCACCCGTGTGCTTGCGGTCGCCCGGAGCAGCCGTCCGTCTGGGGCGACGCGGGGGATCGTCTCAGACGGACGGCACGGGGCGTCCGCACGTTTCAGCCCACCAGCGCCAAGACCGGCAACAGCCCGTCCGGACGCCGGGACACGGGCAGGTGGTCCACGAAGTGCGTCCGGCAGCCGAGTGCGGCGGCGCCGCCGTCCGCCGCCCTGCTGTCACCGACCATCAGCACCTGCCGCGGATCCGCGCCGAGCGCCTCGCAGGCGACCCGGAACAGCCGTGGATCCAACTTCTGCACGCCGTGTTCGTACGACAGCGTGTACGTGTCCACGTAACCGTCCAGCCCGTGCGCGCGGAACACCGGGCGCGGATCCCAGCCGATGTTGCTGACCACCCCGACGCCGATCCCGCGCGAGCGCAGGGTCCGCAGCACCTCGGGCGCGTCGGGGCAGGGGGCCCAGGCGGCCGGCGTCATGTGCCGCTCGTACAGGGCGTCGTGGAGCGCGGGATCCGGCAGCGGCACCCGGCGCGACAGGCCCGTGTACGCGGCCCGGTGCAGTCCGGCGCTCTCGTCCCGGACCGCCCAGACGGCAGCCAGGTCCGCCGGGACCCGTGCCGGTGCCGCGCCGCCCGGCAGCGCGCCGGCCTCCTCCAACGCCGCGGCGAGGCGGGCGAGTTCGCCTGCGGACAGGGTGTGTCCGGTCTCGTCCAGTACCGCGCGCAGCCAGGACTCGGTGGGTTCGGCACGGAACAGCGTCCCGGAGAAGTCGAACAGCACGGCGGTCATGCGTGCGACCCTACCCGCGCCGGCGCGCCGGCGGCTCCGGCCGGTCCCGCGGCCACTCGTACACCAGCACGGCCAGCGCCACCAGCAGCGCGCCGAACAGCCAGCCGCCGAGCACGTCCGAGGCCCAGTGGACGCCGAGCCAGACCCGGGTGACGCCCACGCCGGCCACCGAGACGACCGCCACCGCCACCGCCGTCCGCCACACGGCGCGGCCCGCGCCGCCGCGGCGCAGCAGCCACAGCAGCAGGCCGCAGACCACGGTCGCGGTCAGCGCGTGACCGGACGGGAAGGCCGCGTAGTGGGCGGAGTCGACGGGATCCGGCCAGACCGGGCGGGAGCGGCCGACGGCGGCCTTCACCGACTGCTGCACGAGCGCCGCCAGGGCGACGCTGGCCGCCAGCCACACCGCCGTCCACCAGGCCGCGCGGCGCCACACCAGCCACACGGCCGCCGCCGCGCACACCAGACGCATGGTCAGCGGATCCCACACCCAGTCCGTCAGCACCCGGAACACCCCGGTCACCGCGTGGTCGCGGACGGCCCGGCGGTGGACGGCACGGGCGATGTCGCCGTCCAGCGTCAGCAGCGGCTGCCAGCGCACCGCGACGAGGACGAGCAGCGGCACCGAGCAGATTCCGAGCACCAGGGCGGCCCGGGCGGCCGTGCGGTGCCTTGGCGGGGGGCCGGGGGAGGGCGGTGGCGGCGGAGGGGGAACCGTGGGGCGATCGCGCATGCCGCGATCTTTGTGGATACGGACGCCGCGGCCAAGCCCGCCATGGCCGTCAGGCGGAGCGGAGGCTTCCGGGCCGGAGCCGGGTACGAGCCTCAGCCCAGCGCCCGCAGCCCCGGGACCAGGGTCACCAGGACCGGGAGCACCGGTACCAGTGCGGCCGTCGCCGTCAGGCGCAGCCGGTGCCGCGCGGGGAGGCGGTCCGGGGCGGTCAGGAGGCGGTCCACGCGGTGCGGTACGTGGGCCTGCGGGGCCGGGCCGGGGCCGAACACGCCCCGCTCCTCGTTGAGTCCGACCAGGGCCAGTGCGGTCGTCAGCCGGCCGAAGCGCCGGGACGCGGTGTCGTCGGCGGCCAGTTCGACCAGCCGGTGCATCTCGTCGCGGAACGCGGCGAACACCGGCACCTGCGGGAACCCGCCCGCCAGCGCGGCCGAGCAGTGCAGCAGCCAGTCGTGCCGGGCCTGCGCGTGCCCCTGCTCGTGCGCGAGCAGCGCGTCCAGCTGACGCCCCTTCAGCCGGCGCAGCGCGGCCGTGGTGACGACCAGCCGGGGTGCCGGGCCGGGCAGCCACCAGGCGTCGGGGCGGTCGCCCTCCAGCACCACCAGCCGCCCGCCCGCCGGCTCCTCGCCCGGCAACAGCGGTGCCCGCACGAGCAGTTCGGTTCGCCGTCCGCGCCGCCGCACCCGGGCCCGGCGGACCTCGCGGACCAGCATGGCCAGGCTCCACAGGCCGCCGCAGGCGAGCAGCACGGCGGTGGGCGCCGCCCAGGGGCCCGCCGTACCGAGGGCGTACGCGTCCACGACTCCGCGCGGCGCGGTGGCGAACACCCGCCCGCGCACCGCCTGCCAGGCCGCCGCCGCGCTGAGCGTCATCGACAGGGCGCAGCACAGCAGGACGGCCGCCACGACGCACTGCCACACCCAGAGGGCGACGACCGGCTCACGGTCCGGCCAGTCGGCCCGGGCCAGCAGCCTCGGGGCGACGACGGCGGTCAGGGCGCCGAGCAGCAGCAGGGCGACGGGGACCATCATGGGCAGCACCCTATGAGTGGCGGACCGGCCGGCGGTACGGCCCCCGGGCCCGAAGTGACGTACACAACGCGGGGGTTGGGCGGTCCGCGGGCGGACCGGGGGCCTGTGGCGCGCAGGGGGCGGCCCGGCGCGCGGTGGGTGGCCCGGCGTGCGCGTCGGCCGGCCGGCCGGGCGCGCGGGGCGGGCGGCCCGTCGTCCTCACATCGCCAGCAGCATCGCCACCATGCCGATCCCCATCGACAGCCGGCACGCCCGGGCCAGTTCCGGGCGGTCGCCCCAGCCGTCCGGCCCCGTCCCGCCCACGGGCGCGGCGGCCGGCACCAGCCGCGCGCCCGAGAGCAGCACATAGCCGGTGAAGTACAGCAGCAGAACGCCGGTCAGCGGAGGGACGCCCGCGCCGCCGTGCCCGTGGTGGGCGGCGGGCGGGGCGCCGGCCATCGCCACCGCCATGTAGACCATCGCCGCGCTGCCCACCAGGTGGTGCAGATGGCTCAGGCCGTCGCGCGCCGCCCACAGCGCGCGCAGCGTCGCCGCGCCGAACACGGCCGCGTACACCGGCCACGCCCAGCCGGGCGGCGTGAACACCGCCGCGGGCACGGCCATGACGGCCATCCCGAAGCCCATCAGCGCGTCACCGCCCGCGGCCCGGCGCTGCTCCGCCACACCGCTGCGCATCCGCAGCAGGCAGTAGGCCCCGGTCGCCGCGCTCAGCGCCACCAGCAGCCAGGCTGTCGACACCGGTCCGTGCACGCGCACCTCCCGCTCGACGGTCGGTCCGGGACGGCGGCCGACCCGCGCGCCCCAGGGACGCCATGCCCGGGCCCGGCGGAGCGCACGCGAGCGCAAGGGGGTACGCGGGGAGCATTCGGGGGAGCGCGGACCGTGACCTCGGGGTGCAAATTATTTTACGAGTAAAACACGTGCTAAATTGGTGATATGAGCAGTGCGACCCCCCACCGTCTTCCCCTCGCCGGAGTGCTCCGCCTCGGCCGTCCCTCCGACATCTGGTTCAAGCCCGCACTCAGCGTGGTCGCCGCGGTCGCCCCGCCCAACCTCCTGCTGCTGGCCCTCGGCCGGCTCGATCTCGCCATGTACACCATGGCCGGATCGCTGTGCGCGCTCTACGGCCACAACCGGCCCTACGCCGCCCGCGCCCGCACCCTCGCCTGGGTGGTGCTCGGCATGGTCGGCGGCCTCGCCGTGGCCCTGCTCGCCTCGGCGCTGACCACGAACGCCGTCGTCCTCGTCACCGTCGGCGCCGTCCTCGCGGCGGTCCAGAAGACGGTGTGCGACGCCACCCGCGTCGGCCCGCCCGGCAACGTGGTCCTCACCTTCATCAGCTCCGCCTCGCTCTTCGCCCCCCAGACCCCCGACCGGCTCCCGGGACACCTCGGGCTGGCCCTGGCCGCCGGCGCCTGGGCCTGGCTGATCGGCATGGCACCCGGGTTGCTGCGCCCGCACGGCCCCGAGCGCCGCGCCACCGCCCAGGCCCTGAACGCCGCCGCCGCGTACGCCGCCACCCGCGGCACCGCCGACGGCCACGCCCGGGCCCGCGCCGCCTGCGCCGCCGCGATCCACGCCGCCTGGCAGTCGCTGCTCGCCGCCGGCGCCCGCCCCGACGGCACCCGGCGCGCCCTCGAACAGCTCCTGGTCCGCGCCGAGGTCGCCCTCGCCGCGCCCGCCGACGCCGACCCCGCACGGCTGCGCGACTGGGCCCGCGCCCTGCGCGGCACCGGCCGGGTCCCGCGGGTCGAACCGACGGACGCGTCCGCCGACGAACTCCTCGGCGTCGCCGCCGAACAGGCCGTGCCGCCCCGCTCCCTCCGGCACCGCCTCGCCCCCCTCGCCCCGCTCGCCGTACGCACCGCGCTCGGCTGCGCCCTCGCCGGATACGCCGCCCTCGCCCTCGGCGTCGGCCGCCCCTACTGGGCGCTGGTCACCGCGGCCTCCCTCTACCAGGCCAACGTCACCCTCACCTGGAGCCGGGGCGTCCAGCGGGTCGTCGGCAACCTCGTCGGCGTCCTCGTCTTCGCCGCGCTCGCCCCGCTCACCCATCTGCACCCCGCCGCCCTGGTGCTGGTCTCGCTCGCCCTCAACTTCGGCGCCGAGGCGCTGATCGGCCGCAACTACTGGCTGGGCAGCGTCTGCGTCACACCGATGGCCCTGCTGATCACCGAGTTCGCCCGCAGCCAGGACGCGGGCGAGCTGATCACCGACCGGGTCGTGGACACCCTGATCGGCGCGCTGGTCGGCTTCGCCGCCGCCGTCGCCGTCACCAACCGGCGTGCCGGCGCCCGCCTGGAACACGCGCTGACCGCCGCTGAACGCGCCCGCGAGCACGCCGCCCGCCTGCTCGCGGAGCCGCACCCGCGGCCCGGCGCCCTGGAATCCGCCCGCCGCACCCTGGCCGCCGCCCTGGTCGACCTGCGCGCCACCGCCGACGCCGCCGCCGGCGAGTGGTGGCAGCGCGCCCTGCCCGAGGAGCGGGTCGTGCTCACCGAGCAGGCCGGACACCGTACGCTCGCGGCGACGGTACGGCGCCAGGGGCTCGTACCGCCGGACCAGGACGAGGACCCGGGCCGGGCGCCGGGCGGCGACCGGGACCCGGACAAGGCGACGGAGGACATGCGGCCATGACGGCGACGAACGGCCAAGCGACGCCCGGAAGCGACGCGACCGGCCCCGACCCCGCGCGCGGCGACACCGTCTCCGCCGTCGTCCGTCAGTGGCAGGCCGTCCACCCCCGGCTGGACGCCGGGCCGATGGAGATCATCGGCCGGATCAACCGCTGCGCCGCCCTGCTCCAGCAGGCCGAGGACGCCCCGCTGCGCCGGGCCGGCCTGAGCCGCGCGGAGTTCGACCTGCTCGGCGCGCTGCGCCGCACCGGCCACGAGCTGACCCCGGGGGAGCTGGCCCGGGAGACGTTCTCCTCCGGGGCCGCCGTCACCAAGCGGCTCAAGCAGCTGACCGAGCGCGGCCTGGTCGACCGGCGCGGCGACACCCGCGACCGGCGCGTGGCCCACGTCCGGCTGACCGACGCCGGCCGCGACCTGGTCGACGGCATCCTGCCCGAGCAACTCGCCTACGAGACGGCCGTCCTGTCCGTCCTGCCCCCCGACGACCAGGGCGAACTGGCCGGCCTCCTCGCCGAGCTGCTGGGCCGCCTGGAGGGCCGGATGGGCGCGCTGCGGGCCTAGGGTCTGTCTGACGATTCCCGTCTGCCGCACGACGCCACGCACGCTCCCCCAAGCTCTTCGAGCAGGGGGCACCCCCACTCGCCGCACCGGCCCCGGACCCGAGTACGTCCAGTACGAGGGTCTGGGGCCGGCACTCTCCCAGCCTTCGGCCGGGGGGACCCCCAGAGCACGCACCTGACGCCGTGCGGCCGCCCTTCGGGCGACGACGCGAAGTGTCGGACAGACCCTGGGGTCCCCCGCCCGGATCGTGCCGGATCCGCACCGGGCCCCGGCCGGCGGGCGTCAGAGGACGTCGTGCACGGTGCGGCGGTAGGTGGAGCGGCGGTCGACGATGTCCGGCCAGCGGTCGCCGTACACGTTGCGGGTGATGGGGGCCTCCCGCAGGAAGTCGTGCGGGAAGCCCAGCGGGACGGCGCTCACCTCGTCCAGGCGGGCCCGCGCGTCCGCGTCGAGCCGCACCCCGGTGCACCCCAGGTTGTCCGCGAGCTGCTCCGGCCGGGTGGCCGATACGATCGGCACCACGTTCCCCGGCCGGCCCAGCAGCCAGGCCAGGGCCACCTGCGCCGGGCTCCAGCCGCCCGCCTCGGCGACCTCCAGCACCGCGCCGACGACCTCCTCCTCGCGCGCCCCGGGCGGCTCCTCACGCGCATCCAGCCGCCCGGACTCCCCGCGCCGGTACTTCCCGGTGAGCCGGCCCTCCGCCAGCGGCGACCAGGCGAACACGGCGAGGTCGAACGCCCGGGCCTGCGGCAGCAGTTCCCGCTCCGGGGTGCGCTCCAGCAGGCTGTAGCGCAGCTGCGAACCCGCGAAGCAGGTCCAGCCGCGCAGCTCGGCGAGTGTGTTGGCCTGCGCGGTCTCCCAGGCCGGCCAGTCCGACACACCCACGTAGAGCACCTTGCCGGCGCGGACGACGTCGTCCAGGGCGCGCATCACCTCCTCCACCGGGGTGAAGTTGTCCCGGGCGTGCACCCACAGCACGTCCAGCCGGTCGGTGCGCAGCCGGCGCAGGCTGTCCTCGACCGACCGCACCAGGTTCGCGCGGTGGTTGCCCGCCGTGTTGGGGTCGCCGTCGAGGGTGCCGCAGGTGTACTTGCTCGCCAGCACGAACCGGTCGCGGCGCCCGGCGAGCAGCTCGCCGAGGATCCGCTCGGCGCTGCCCGAGGTGTAGTTGTTCGCCGTGTCGACGAAGTTGCCGCCCGCCTCGGCGTAGACGTCGAGGATCCGGGCGCTGGTGTCCTTGTCGGCGCCCCACCCCCAGTCCTCCCCGAAGGTCATGGTGCCCAGCGCCAGCTCGCTGACGCGCAACCCGGTCCGTCCGAACAGCGTGTACCGCACGTGTGCCTCCCTTGTCGCAGGTGGTGCGGTGCGACGCTAGGAGCTGGAGCGCCCTCGAACGCAAACCCGCCCCCTGCCCCGCGTGTCCCGGCCCCGCGGGCCTTCCGGCCGGCGCCCGTGCGGCGGCGGTGGCCGCGGCCGTGCGGGACCGACCGGGTACCGCCCGCGAACAGGCTCACGGCACCGCCGCCGTGGAGCGCCCGCTCGGCACGGGCTTTCGACGAACCGGTCCGCACGCACCGGAGCCGGCACACCGGCCGGCCCGCTCACGCCCGGAACACCGGCCGCCCGGCCCGGCCGCCCCGCCGGGCTGTCCGGGGCGGGGCCCGGCGGTCGCCGCCGGCCGCCGAGGACGGCGGCGGCCGGCCGGCCGGGGCTCGCCCCCACCGTCGCCGGCTGTCGGGCCCGCCTCCCCGCCCGGCCGACCAGGGCCGGGACCGGCGGCCGGCGCCCGCCCGCCACCAGGCGGCGGCCGCCGGACCGGGTGCGTCGCGGGGGCCGGGACTAGATTCCGGGCCGGTACCGCAGGGGATGGTCCGCCGGGATCTCGACCAGGACGATCGGCGTGCCGTCGGGGTCGGCGATCCACATCTCGATCAGCCCCCAGGGCTCCTTCACCGGGGGCCGCACGATCTCCACGCCCCGCGCCCGCAGCTCCTCGCACGCCACGGTCGCGTCCTCGACCTGCAGCCACAGCCGTATCGCGGGCGAGGGCGGGGCGTCGGACCGGCCGGACAGCTCCAGGAAGCCGCCGCCCAGGAAGTACACCGTGCCGCGCTCGGGGCCGGTACCGAACTCGCGGTGGACGGACAGGCCGAGCTGCCCGCCGTAGAAGGCGCGGGAGCGTTCGGGATCGGAGGGCCGGAGCAGGGTCCGGCTGCTGAGTACATGCACCATGCAGCAGGGTTACCCTCTTCCGTGCCCCGGCCACGCCCGAGATCGGAGATCACCGCCATGGACACCGCCGCCACCGGACTCACCTTCCGTGACGCCACCGACGCCGACGTGGACGCCCTCGTCGCGCTGGTCGAGTCGGCGTACCGGGGGGACGGCAGCCGGGCCGGGTGGACCACCGAGGCGGACATCCTCCAGGGGCAACGGACCGACCCCGACGGCGTGCTGGAGGTGATCAAGTCGCCGGACAGCCGGCTGCTCACCGTCGAGCGGGACGGCCGGATCATCGCCTGCTGCCAGCTGGAGCACCGCGGTGACCACGCCTACTTCGGCATGTTCGCGGTGAGCCCCGACCTGCAGGGCGCGGGCCTCGGCAAGGTGGTCATGGCGGAGGCGGAGCGCCGCTGCCGTGAGACCTGGGGCGTCCGCGAGATGCACATGACGGTGATCTCCGTGCGCGAGGAACTGATCGCCTGGTACGAACGCCGCGGCTACCGCCGTACGGGCCGGATGTCCCCGTTCCCGTACGGCGACGAGCGCTTCGGCATCCCGCAGCGCGACGACCTGGAGTTCGAGCTGCTGGTCAAGGAGCTCACCTGAGCGTTCCCCCTGCCGGGGCCTACGCCGTGAACCGGCCCGTGCGCTTGATCTCCGGGTAGTCGGTCGTCGCCCCGTCCAGCTCCAGGGCGCGGACCAGCCGCAGGTGGTCCTGGGTGTTGACCACCCAGCCGATGATCCGCAGCCCGGACGCGCGCGCGTGCTCGACGATCTCCAGGGTCAGCCGGCGGATGTTCAGGCACACGGTCGCGGCGCCCGCCGCGACCGCGCGGTCCACCACCTCGGTGCCGTACCGGCTGGCGATCAGCGCGGTGCGCACCCCCGGCACCAGCCGGGCGATCTCGGCGATCGCCTCGTCGTGGAACGAGGACACCTCCACCCGCGCGGTCAGGTCCCGCGCCCGCATCACCTCCGCGAGCGCCCGGGCCGCCGCCACGTCCTTGATCTCGGCCTGCAGCGGCGTGCGCACCGCCTCCAGCACCTCTTCGAACACCGGCACCCGCTCCCCGCGGCCCGCGTCCAGGGCGCGCAGCTCCGCGAGGGTCTTGTCGGCGATCGACCCGGAGCCGTCGGTGGTCCGGTCCACCTCCGCGTCGTGCATGACGACCAGGGCGCCGTCCTTGCTCAGGTGCAGATCGAGTTCGATCAGGTCCAGGCCGGCCCGCTGCGCGGCGACGAAGGAGCGGAGGGTGTTCTCGGGCTCGACGCCCATGACCCCGCGATGACCGATGGTAAGGAAGTTCAAGGTTCAACTCGCTTCCGTCGACGGCGGCTCGGCGACGCGCGGACCGACGGACCCGTGCCGGACGTCGTCGTCCACGCGGCAGGCCGCAGCCTAATGGCCGGTGCGTGCGTTGGACCCGTGGCGGCGCCGGGCATTCGGGAGCCGGGGCAGACGCCCGTTGGCCGGTATCCGCCCCGGCCGTCACCCGCCCGTGGGCGCGTCCCCCTCTCCTTGACCGTCCGGTGCGCCATCGCGCCGGGGAGTGTGCGCCGTCGGCGAAAGTGAGCGCGGTCACGGTTTACGACAGGAAAAACATCGGTGACCAAGGAGATGAGCAGAAGAATTTCCGGCCCTCGCTCTTGCTGAGAGAAACGGGGTGGGCATACGGTGACCACACGCGAGGTTCTCCCGTGGAGGATGGGACATGACGGAAATTCTTGTGCAGGCAGGTGTGGAGGAGAGGGCTCCTTCGCTGACCAGGGTGGTCGAGCACCCGGCCTGGACCGTGCTCAAGGATGCCGTGGAGCAGATCCGGCCATGGCAGTCGAAGGACGGCTCGATCGACTTCGACGCCGAGGGTGCCCCGCGACGGGCCGACGCGGTGGCGGCCGTCGAGCGCGTCACCGACGCGGTCGGGCGGCTCTCCCCGCTGGTCCCGCACGACGCCGCCTACCACCACGCCCTCGTGAAGGACCTGCGCCGCTGGGCCGAGGGCGGCTTCGAGGTCCCGGACTTCCTGGACTCGCTGCTGGCCTTCCAGCCGGCCGCGCACCGCGTGGACGGCCTCCAGCACCTGGTCGTCTTCCCCATGTACACGCAGAACGGCAACCCGGACCGCAACCTCGAGGCGGTCGTGCTGCGCATGGTCTGGCCGGACTGGCTGGCCGAGCTGGAGCGCAGCCGGTACGACAACCCGCTCTTCTGCGGCATCACCTTCGAGGACTTCACCTCGGGCTACGACACCAACTCGGCCGTCCTCTTTCCGGAGACCATCGCCGTCCGCGAGGCGCCGGAACGTTTCTCCTGGGGCGGCATCTTCTGCGACCGCGAGGCCGCCCGGTTCCGCCGCGTCACCGAGGCGGCCGTGGACATCCTGGGCCTGGAGCTGCCCGAGGACGTCGCCGCGATGGTGCACGACCAGAAGCGCTGCGAAGAGGCCTTCGTCCTGTGGGACATGGTCCACGACCGCACCCACAGCCACGGCGACCTGCCGTTCGACCCGTTCATGATCAAGCAGCGCCAGCCGTTCTGGATGTACGGCCTGGAGGAGCTGCGCTGTGACCTCACCGCCTTCAAGGAGGCCGTGAAGCTCCAGGCGGACGGCGTTCCGCAGGCCCGTGACGTGCAGTACGCGGTGCTCTTCGACCGCATGTTCCGCTTCCCCGTCACCGGCGACCGCAACCGCAACTACGACGGCCTCGGCGGGCAGCTGCTCTTCGCCTACCTGCACCGGCACGACGTCATCCGCTGGACGGACAACAAGCTCTCCATCGACTGGGAGCGCGCCCCGCAGGTCACCAACGAGCTGTGCGCCGAGATCGAGCGGCTCTACCGGGACGGCATCGACCGCCCCAAGCTCGTGCACTGGTTCGCCGGCTACGAACTGGTGCGCACCTACCTCGCCCCGCACCCCGGCTCCAGGTGGGCCAAGGGCCCCGACGCCCTGGACCTGACCCAGCCGCCGCGCAAACTGGTGGACGACGTGCTCCCGGACGAGTTTCCGCTGAGCATGTTCTATGAGGCGCTGTCCAAGAAACTGAAGAATGTGATCGCCTCCACCAAGGGCATCACGGCGGACGGCACCGAGCGGATCGCCGCGTGAGCGACCGCGGCCGGCACACTGTTCAAGAGGGGAAGGGCGTGGGGAACGTGGGGAACAATGGGTCTCTCAGCGGTGCGGTGATCGCGGTGGCCGGCGCGGGCGGCCCCGCCGGGCACGCGACGCTGGTCCGGCTCGCCGAGGCGGGCGCGGTCGTCGTCGGCGCCGACAACAACCCCGAGCGCCTGGCCGAGGCCGTCGACGCGGCGCGCTACGCCCGCGGCGGCGCCACGGTCACCGGCGAGACCGTCGACCTGCTCGACCTGGAGGACACCCGGGCGTGGGCCGCGCGCATCGAGGAGGACCACGGCCGCGTCGACGGCCTGGTCCACCTGGTGGGCGGCTGGCGCGGCAGCGCCACCTTCGCCGACACCGACCTCGCCGACTGGGACCTGCTGGAGAAGCTGCTCGTCCGCACGGTCCAGCACACCTCCCTCGCCTTCTTCGACGCCCTCCAGCGCGGCGACCGCGGCCGGTACCTGCTCATCAGCGCCGCCGGCGCCTCCAGGCCCACGGCCGGCAACGCGGCGTACTCCGCCGCCAAGGCCGCCGCCGAGGCCTGGACGCTCGCGATGGCCGACGGTTTCCGCAGGGCCGGGGGCGAGCAGGGCCCGCGTGCGGCGGCTGCCATCCTGGTGGTGAAGGCGCTGGTGCACGACGCGATGCGCGCCGAACGCCCCAACGCGAAGTTCGCGGGCTTCACGGACGTCAAGGACCTGGCCGAGGCCGTCGAGGGCGTCTGGAGCAAGCCCGCCGCAGAAGTGAACGGAAACCGTCTGTGGCTGACCGAGAAGCCGTGAACCCTCCCAAGACCGACGCGCGTCGCCATCACGACCCGCAGGTCCGCGGTTTCGCCAGTGACAACTACGCCGGAGTCCACCCCGAGGTGCTGGCCGCCCTGGCCCTCGCCAACGGCGGCCACCAGGTGGCGTACGGCGAGGACGACTACACCGAGCACCTCCAGCGGATCGTCCGCGGCCATTTCGGGGCCACCGCCGAGGCCTTCCCGGTCTTCAACGGCACCGGCGCCAACGTGGTCGCGCTCCAGGCGGTCACCGACCGCTGGGGCGCGGTGATCTGCGCCGAGAGCGCGCACATCAACGTCGACGAGGGCGGCGCCCCCGAGCGCATGGGCGGGCTGAAGCTGCTCACCGTGCCCACGCCCGACGGCAAGCTCACCCCGGAGCTGATCGACCGGCAGGCCTGGGGCTGGGAGGACGAGCACCGCGCCATGCCGCAGGTCGTGTCGATCACCCAGTCCACCGAGCTGGGCACGCTCTACACGCCCGAGGAGATCCGCGCGATCTGCGATCACGCGCACGGGCACGGCATGAAGGTGCACCTGGACGGCTCTCGGATCGCCAACGCCGCCGCCTCCCTGGACGTGCCCATGCGGACGTTCACCAACGCGGTGGGTGTGGACGTCCTCTCGCTGGGCGGGACGAAGAACGGCGCGCTGTTCGGCGAGGCCGTCGTCGTCATCAACCAGGACGCGGTGCGGAAGCTGAAGCACCTGCGGAAGATGTCGATGCAGCTGGCGTCCAAGATGCGCTTCGTCTCGGTCCAGTTGGAGGCGCTGCTCGCCAAGGACCTGTGGCTGCGCAACGCCCGGCACGCCAACGAGATGGCGCAGCGGCTCGCCGAGGGCGTGCGCGCGGTGCACGGCGTGGAGATCCTCTACCCGGTGCAGGCCAACGGCGTCTTCGCCCGCCTCCCGCACGACGTGGGCGAGCGGCTGCGGAAGCGGTTCCGGTTCTACTTCTGGGACGAGGCCGCCGGGGTGGTGCGCTGGATGTGCTCCTTCGACACCACGGAGGACGACGTGGACGCGTTCCTGGCGGCCCTGAAGGAGGAGATGGCCCGCTAACCCGCCGATACTGCATAGATATGCGATCATCCGGAAAGTCATTGACGCCCGGGTGATCGCGTTCCTATGCTCTGCGGGCATGGAGCTGATCCAGAACACCGCCGACCTGTCCGCCTACCTGGCCGCCGACGAGGTCGTGGACCACCACCACCCGGTGGTCCGGGAGACCGCGGCCCGTCTCGCCGCCGGGGCCGCCGACTCGTATGAGTATGCGCGGGCCGCCTATGAGTTCGTACGGGACGCCATTCCGCACTCCCGGGACTCCGGCGACCTCCGCGTCACCTGGCGCGCCTCCGACGTACTGGCCCTGGGCACCGGCATCTGCCACGCCAAGTCGCATGCTCTGGCCGCGCTGTTGCGGGCCGAGGACATCCCGACGGCCCTGTGCTACCAGCGGCTGACCGACGACGCGGGCGGGCATCTGCTCCACGGCCTGGCCGCCGTACGCTTCCACGGCGCCTGGCACCGGCAGGACCCCCGGGGCAACAAGCCGGGCGTGGACGCGCGCTTCTCCCTCGACGGCGAGCGGCTGGCGTGGATCCCCGACCCCGCGGCCGGCGAGACGGACTACCCGGGCCTGTACGCCGCCCCGCACCCGGCGGTCCTCACCGCCCTGCGCACGGCCCCCGACCGCCCGCACCTGTGGAAGACACTCCCCTCGAGCCTCTGAGGTCCCGTGCCGCGGTGCGCTGCCCGGCGACGCACCCGGGCGTTGAGGGCGTCAGGCCCGGACCGCCCGCAGCTCCTCCGTCGTGGGCGCCGTACCGCCCAGGTGGGCGGGCAGCCACCAGGAGTCCTCCGGGCCCTTGGGGCGGCCCGGGTAGGCGCGCTGGGCGGCCTCCAGCAGTTCCTGGACGCGTTCGCGCAGCCGGCGGGTGATGGCACCGGCGTACTGGTCGCGGGGCGCCTCCACCGCCTCGCCCACCCGGACGGTGACGGGCAGGTGGCTGCGCCGGAAGTTGCGCGGCTGCCCCTTGGTCCACAGCCGCTGCGTGCCCCACACCGCCATCGGGATCAGCGGGACGCCCGCCTCCTGGGCCAGCCGGGCCGCGCCCGACTTGAAGCTCTTCAGCGTGAAGGACTGCGAGATCGTCGCCTCCGGGAACACCCCGATCACCTCGCCGGAGCGCAGCGCGTCCAGCGCGTGCGAGTACGCCGCCTCGCCCTGTCCGCGGTCCACCGGGATGTGCTTCATGCCGCGCATGAGCGGGCCGGAGATCCGGTGCCGGAAGACGGACTCCTTCGCCATGAAGCGCACCAGCCGATTCTGCGGCAGGGCGGCCAGGCCGTTGAAGATGAAGTCCAGGTAGCTGATGTGATTGCTCACCAGCACGGCGCCGCCCGAGCGTGGGATGTTCTCCGACCCCCGGCAGTCGATCTTCAGATCCCAGACCTTGAACGCCGTCTTGGCGATACCGATGACGGGACGGTAGACCAGCTCTGCCATGGGCGGGGTGGGCCCTTTCTGCTCTGCTCGGGAAAGGGGGCTCCCGGCGGGAAGGTTACGCAGCCGTAGGTTTACGGCGTCTCGCAGATCGTGCCCGAAGAACGAACGGGTAGCCAGCTCTGGTGCCGCACGGCGGCGAGATCCTCGTCACGTCGGCCTACATCCCACCTCGGATCTTTTAAATCCCGTTTACGCCGCCCGGGGCGCGGGCGGGAATCCCCGCGGCCCGCGACCGGTTGTTCCGGTGACGACCGAACCGGCGGCGCGCCCCCTCACGCGTGCCCGCCGCGACGAGCCGCGCCGGCGGCGGAACGGGAGAGCTGGGTGGGCGGGCGCGACGACGGCAGGCGCATCGAGGCGGCCGAACTGGGCAACAACGCGCTGGGCGAACGCGCCACACTGGTGCAGTTCTCCAGCGCCTTCTGCGCGCCCTGCCGGGCCACCCGGCGGGTCCTCGGCGAGGTCGCCGGGATGGTCCCGGGCGTGACCCACGTCGAGATCGACGCGGAGGCCCACCTCGGCCTCGTACGCGCACTGGAGATCCGCGAGACGCCCACCGTCCTGGTGCTGGACGCCGGCGGCCGGGTGGTGCGGCGCGCCACCGGACAGCCCCGGAAGGCCGACGTCATAGCGGCTCTGGGGGACGCGGTATGAGCGGGGTCCGGCGCGCCGCGTGCCGTCCCCGGGGGCGCGGAAGCGGCTTGACGGTACGCCGCACCTGTCGCCAACCTGACCGCATGCCGACAGAACTCCTTCTCCACGGACGGGCCCACATCGACCTGGCCCGGACCGCGAGCGCGGGGTGTCCGGGCCGTTGAGCACCCGCGGACCCGCTCGTCACCCCCGGCAGAAGGACAACCCCATGACGGCCACACCCGGACTCGGCACCCCCCGGCTCGCCTCCCCGGACCTGTTGCGCTCCACCTTCCGCCGGCACGCCGCCGGCGTGGCGGTGATCACCGCGCGCGGCGCCTTCGGCCCGGTCGGCTTCACCGCCACCTCCCTCGCCTCCGTCTCCGCCGAGCCCCCGCTCGTCTCCTTCGGCATCGGCACGGGCGCCTCCAGCTGGCCGGCGATCGCCGGGACGGACCACGTCGGCGTGCACATACTCGGGGAGCACCAGAGCGAGCTGGCCGCCACCTTCGCGCGCAGCGGCGCCGACCGCTTCGGTGAGCCCACCGCCTGGCGGGAGGGCCCGGAAGGGGTTCCGGTACTGGACGGCGTGCTGGCCTGGCTGGTGTGCCGGATCGTCGGACGGGTCCCGGCCGGGGACCACCGGATCGTGCTGGCCGAGGTCCTTCTCGGCGATCCCTCGGGCACCGGACGCCCGCTCCTCTACCACCAGGGCCGCTTCAACGGGCTGCGGGATTGATCACGCCCGGCACCCCGACGCACGCGTCGGGTTCCGGTTACGCTGCGTTGCGAAGGTCACAGTTCAAAGCGCTTGCTTAGCGGGCAGGAACCGGGTGTACTGACGAGTAATATCTCGTTCGGAGCGCTCGGACGCCCCGACCGGGATCGGCCGCTTGAGGCGCCTATGCTGCCTGCAAGAGGCAGCCCGAAATGACGATGCAGTAGGAGAGCCGGCGTGAGCTTGAGGATCGTTGTCACTGTGAAGTACGTGCCCGACGCCACTGGCGACCGGCAC
Source organism: Streptomyces sp. NPDC029296 (assembly GCF_055569255.1). Lineage (NCBI taxonomy): Bacteria > Bacillati > Actinomycetota > Actinomycetes > Kitasatosporales > Streptomycetaceae > Streptomyces > Streptomyces sp. NPDC029296. Next base: position 63,802 of record NZ_JBVHXT010000032.1, on the reverse strand, counting down.
TTCGCCGATGACCTGACCGTCGACCGCGACGACGTGGACGGTCTGCTCTCCGAGCTGGACGAGTACGCGGTCGAGCAGGCCCTCCAGATCGCGGAGAACGCGGACGACGCCGAGGTCACCGTGCTGACGATCGGCCCCGAGGACGCCAAGGACGCGCTGCGCAAGGCCCTGTCCATGGGCGCGGACAAGGCCATCCACGTCGAGGACGACGACCTGCACGGCACCGACGCCATCGGCACCTCCCTGGTGCTGGCCAAGGCCATCGAGAAGGCGGGCTACGACCTGGTCGTCTCCGGCATGGCCTCCACCGACGGCACCATGGGCGTCGTCCCGGCGCTGGTCGCCGAGCGCCTGGGCGTCCCGCAGGTCACCCTGCTCTCCGAGGTCTCCGTCGAGGACGGCGTGGTCAAGGGCCGCCGCGACGGTGACGCCGCCAGCGAGCAGCTCCAGGCGCAGCTCCCGGCGGTCGTCTCCGTGACCGACCAGTCCGGCGAGGCCCGCTACCCCTCCTTCAAGGGCATCATGGCGGCCAAGAAGAAGCCGGTGGAGTCCTGGGACCTGTCCGACCTCGACATCGAGGCCGAGGAGGTCGGCCTGGAGGGTGCCTTCACCAAGGTCGAGTCCGCGACCGAGCGTCCGGCGCGCACGGCCGGCACCATCGTCAAGGACGAGGGCGAGGGCGGCAAGCAGCTCGCTGAGTTCCTCGCGGCCCAGAAGTTCATCTGAGGCCCGCCCCCGCTGACCGCCCCTCAACTTCGTTACGCAGGAGAGCAATCCCATGGCTGAAGTCCTCGTCTACGTCGACCACGTGGACGGTGCCGTCCGCAAGCCCACCCTGGAGCTGCTGACCCTGGCCCGCCGCCTGGGCGAGCCCGTCGCCGTCGCGCTGGGCAACGGCGCCGCCGACACCGCCGCCACGCTCGCCGAGCACGGCGCGGTCAAGGTGCTCACCCACGACGCCTCCGAGTACGCCGAGTACCTGGTCGTGCCGAAGGTGGACGCGCTGCAGGCCGCCTACGAGCAGGTGTCCCCGGCCGCCGTGCTGGTCCCGTCCTCCGCCGAGGGCAAGGAGATCGCCGCCCGCCTGGCGCTGCGCATCGGCTCGGGCATCATCACCGACGCCGTCGACCTGGAGGCCGGCGAGGAGGGCCCGGTGGCCACCCAGTCGGTGTTCGCCGCGTCCTTCACCACCAAGTCGCGGGCCGTCAAGGGCACCCCGGTCATCACGGTCAAGCCGAACTCGGCCGCCGTCGAGGCCGCCCCGGCCGCGGGCGACGTCGAGGCCCTGTCGGTGACCTTCTCCGACAAGGCGACCGGCACCAAGGTCACCGGCCGTACGCCGCGTGAGTCGACGGGCCGTCCGGAGCTGACCGAGGCCGCGATCGTGGTCTCCGGTGGCCGCGGTGTGAACGGCGCGGAGAACTTCGCGATCATCGAGGCCCTGGCCGACGAGCTGGGCGCGGCCGTGGGTGCCTCGCGTGCCGCCGTCGACGCCGGCTGGTACCCGCACACCAACCAGGTCGGCCAGACCGGCAAGTCGGTCTCGCCGCAGCTGTACATCGCCAACGGCATCTCCGGCGCCATCCAGCACCGCGCCGGCATGCAGACCTCCAAGACGATCGTGGCCGTCAACAAGGACGCGGAGGCCCCGATCTTCGAGCTGGTCGACTACGGCGTGGTCGGCGACCTGTTCGACGTCGTGCCGCAGCTGACCGAGGAGATCAAGACCCGCAAGGGCTGATCCCCGGAACCCGCTGTACGAGGCCCCCGTGACCGCGCCGCCGGTCACGGGGGCCTCGCCTTGTCCGGCGGCCGGTGCCGTGGTGCCGTAGGGACCAGGCCGGGCGCCCGCCCGGGCCACGGGTGCCGGTGCGGTGTTGACCGGCGGGAAGGTTGCCAGATAGCTTCACTATACGGATTGTTGATTCCATAGAGCGGAAAACTGGAGGGTGTGGGATGGGTCAGCAGGAGAAGGTGGCGACCAGCCTCGCGGGTGCCGTCAGCGAGGAGATCAGCGCCTCCCTCGCATCGGTCGACGCGGAGCTGGAGCGCCGCTACCCCGGGGACCCGGGCACCCGGCAGCCCGTCCACACCGTGTACGTGCCCGGCGACGCCTTCGCCGCGGACACCCTCCGCTCCTGGGGCGACCGGGCGCTCGCGGCGCTGGACGAACACGCCCCGGACGCCGCCTCCTTCGCGGACGTCCTCGGCCTGTCGGACGAACTGGCCGAGCCGGTCTACTCCCGTGTCCGGGCCAAGCTGGAGCGCGAGCCCGTCGAGGACCTGCGCGTCGACTTCGAGGACGGCTACGGCCCCCGCCCCGACGCCGAGGAGGACGCGACGGCCGCCCGCGCCGCCCGGCTGATCGCCGAGGCGTACCGGGACGGCACGGCGGCGCCGTACATGGGCATCCGTATGAAGTGCATGGAGGCCGCCGTACGGGACCGGGGCATCCGCACTCTCGATGTCTTCCTCACCGGGCTGATGGAGGCCGACGGGCTGCCCGAGGGCCTGGTCCTGACCCTCCCCAAGGTGACCTACCCCGAGCAGGTCGGCGCCTTCGCCCGGCTGCTGGAGGCCTTCGAGAAGGCACACGGACTGGACGCCGGCCGGCTGGGCTTCGAGATCCAGATCGAGACCAGCCAGTCCATCCTGGCCACCGACGGCACCGCCACGGTCGCCCGGATGATCCAGGCCGCCGGGGGCCGCGCCACCGGGCTGCACTACGGCACCTTCGACTACAGCGCCTGCCTCGGCGTCTCCGCCGCCTACCAGGCCAGCGACCACCCGGCCGCCGACCACGCCAAGGCGGTCATGCAGGTCGCGGCGGCCGGCACCGGCGTGCGCGTCTCGGACGGCTCCACGAACGTCCTGCCCGTCGGCCCGACGGCGAAGGTCCACGACGCCTGGCGCCTCCACTACGGCCTGACCCGGCGGGCGCTGGCCCGCGCCTACTACCAGGGCTGGGACATGCACCCCGGCCACATCCCCACCCGCTACGCCGCCGTCTTCGCCTTCTACCGCGAGGGCTTCGAGCAGGCCGCGGCCCGCCTCGCCCGGTACGCCAACCGCGCCGGCGGCGACGTCATGGACGAGCCCGCCACCGCCAAGGCCCTCAGCGGCTACCTGCTGCGCGGCCTCGACTGCGGCGCCCTGGACATCGCCGAGGTGGCCCGCCTCACCGGCCTGACCCGGGCCGACCTGGAATCCTTCGCGTCCCCCCGCCGCGGCGACCTGACGGCGTCCGCGCAGTAGCGGACCGGCCCTTCGGCCCCCGGCGCCTTCCGGGCACCGGGGGCCGAGGGCTGGGGCGAGGCGGTGAACGCCCCGTACGCCCTCCGCGTTCAGTCCGCCGGCGGCAGCTCGCCCGAGCCGCGGGCGATCAGGCGGGTCGGGAGTTCCAGGCGCTCCGGGGCGAGGGGGGTGCCGTCCAGCCGGCGGAAGAGGCGTTCGGCGGCCGTGCGGCCGAGGGCCGCCGAGTCCTGGGCGACGACCGTGACGCCGGGCCGGAGCAGATCGGCCAGTTCGAAGTCGTCGAAGCCGACGAGCGCGACCCGGCGGGACCACTCGGCCAGCACCCGGACCACGGTGACCGTCACCCGGTTGTTGCCGGCGAAGACCGCGGTCACGGGGTCGGGACCGGTCAGCATCTCCTCCGCCGCCCGGCGCACCCGCTCCGGGTCGGTCGCGCCGAGGGACATCCAGCGCTCCTCGACGGTTATCCCGGCGTCCTCCATGGCCGCCCGGTAACCGCGCAGCCGCTCACCGGCCGTGTGGATCCGCGGCATGTCGCCGATGAACCCGATCCGCCGGTGGCCGTGCGCCACGAGATGGGCGACACCGTCGCGGGCGCCGCCGTAGTTGTCGGACAGGACCACGTCGGCGTCGATCCGGCCGGCCGGGCGGTCCACGAACACGGTGGCCACACCCGCCCTGATCTCCGGCTCCAGATACCGGTGGTCGTCCCCGGCCGGGATCACCACCAGTCCGTCCACCCGGCGCGCGCACAGCGCGAGCGCCAGTTCCCGCTCCCGCTCGGGATCCTCCGCGCTGGAGCCGTTGATCAGCAGCGCGCCGTGGGCGCGGGCCACCTCCTCGACCGCGCGGCTGAGCGGTCCGTAGAACGGGTCCGCGAGATCCTCCAGCACCAGCCCGATGCTCGCGGTCCGGCCCTTGCGCAGCACCCGCGCGCTGTCGTTGCGGCGGAAGCCGAGCGCGTCGATCGCCTCCTGCACCCGGCGCTCGGTGTCCGGGGTGACCCCGGGCTCGCCGTTGACCACGCGGGAGACCGTCTTCAGCCCGACCCCGGCGCGGGCCGCCACGTCCTTCATGGTCGGGCGGTTGCCGTACCGGTTCCCGGGGAGGCGGTCTGCGCGGCGGGTGGTCTCGGGCACGTGCGCTGTCCTGTCTGTCGTCCGGCTGTCATCGCTCGGCGCCACGGCGGTGCGGGATCCGTGGGCTTGTATGAGGATGTGGCGTCGAGCATAGAGCCTGGACAACGTTGTCAGGTGCGAGAGAGACTGTCCACCGCTGTCACCGGCCTGCGCCCCCACCGCTTGACCGGCCTGCTCTTCTATGGTTTTCAAGCTTTCAACGGGGAGATCTGACTCTGATGCACACCGACCTCGTGGCGGCCCTGGACATCGGCGGCACCAAGATCGCCGGCGCGCTGGTGGACGGCACCGGACGGCTCCTGGTCCGCGCCCAGCGCCCCACGCCCGCCCGGCAGGACGGCGAAACGGTCATGCGGGCCGTCGAGGAGGTCCTCGGCGAGCTGGCCGGGTCGCCGCTGTGGGAACGCGCCGGTGCGGTCGGCATCGGCAGCGCCGGCCCGGTGGACGCCTCGGCGGGCACCGTGAGCCCGGTGAACGTGCCCGGCTGGCGGGAGTACCCGCTGGTCGACCGGGTGCGCACGGCCACCGGGGGACTGCCGGTCGAGCTGATCGGCGACGGCGTCGCGATCACGGCGGCCGAGCACTGGCAGGGCGCCGCTCGGGGCCACGACAACGCGCTGTGCATGGTGGTGTCCACCGGCGTCGGGGGCGGCCTGGTGCTCGGCGGACGGCTCCACCCGGGCCCGACCGGCAACGCCGGTCACATCGGCCACATCAGCGTCGACCTCGACGGCGATCCCTGCCCGTGCGGCGCACGCGGTTGTGTGGAGCGCCTCGCCAGCGGGCCCAACATCGCGCGCCGGGCCCTGGAACGGGGCTGGCGCCCGGGCCCCGACGGCGACACCTCGGCCGCGGCGGTGGCCGCCGCCGCCCGCGCGGGCGATCCGGTCGCCGTCGCCTCCTTCGAGCGGGCGGCGCAGGCGCTGGCCGCCGGGATCGCGGCCACCGCGACCCTGGTCGAGATCGACATCGCGGTGGTCGGCGGCGGGGTCGGCAAGGCGGGCGAGATCCTGTTCACCCCGCTGCGCAAGGCCCTCACCGACTACGCGACCCTGTCCTTCGTGCGGCGGCTGACCGTCGTACCCGCCCGGATGGGCACCGACGCGGGCCTGGTCGGCGCCGCCGCGGCGGCCCTGACCCGCACCCCGGACGCGACGGCGGCGAGCCGTTAGACCGTTCCCTCCGGACCATCCGGCCGGCCGGATGAAGAGGGCGGCGATGTGGAGTCCGGCCGGGAAGGCGGTTGTTGCGCCGCTTGTACGCTTCGCGGTCGAAGGCCGGCGGGCGGCCACCGCACCGGCCTCGCCTCTTGACGGGCCGGATCGCGCGGGATGAGCAGGCCTTGTCGGCCAGGACCGCCTCCGGTGGGTCCAGGGGCGGCCGGTCGGCCGCGGCACCCGCCCCGGGACCGTCCGAGGGCATGGTCGTCCGGCTCGCCGCCGGGCCCCTTTTGAGGCGCCCGGGCGGCGTGCTGACGAGCCCGGACGATGGTGTTACCGGAACGCCATCGCGTCGATCACCTGCCGGTGATCACGCCACCGCCCGCCCCGCTGTGCCCGTCGTCTTTCCTTCCCTTTCCCCTCCCTGGTCGCACCGGGCCCCGGGAGGACGCCGACCGTGGCGCCGAGCCGCGTGTGCCGACGACGGTTCGCGGCAGAGACGCGACGGGAGCGTGCGCGGGCACACGGGCGGCGCGAGACCACGCCAACGGGCCGTCGTGGCAGGCGGATCGGCCGGTCCGGTCCTCGCCGGCGGACCGCCGGCTCCGGTGGCCCACCCCACCCGATCGGGTCAACTCCCGCCCTGCGAACATGTGTACCACAGGACATCCGTCCGACGTCACAAGGGGGAACCTTTCATGACCCACCGGATATCCCGCGCAACCGGGGCCATTACGACCACCCTCGGCGCGACGCTTCTCGTCGGTGCCAGCGCCCTCCCGGCCGCGGCGGCACCGACGGCCGCCATCGAGTGCACGTCCGCCACTGCCGGCCTCGCCGAGAAGCTGACGCAGGACATCACGGCGGCCCTCGCGAACCGCGAAGGCACCGTCGCCCTCGGCGTGTACGACCGCTCCACCGGCACCACCTGCACGCTGAACGGCGCCACGGCCTTCGACTCGGCCAGCACCGTGAAGGTCACCGTCCTCGCCACGCTGCTGTGGGACGCGAAGAAGACCAACCGGTACCTGACCGACACCGAGGCCGACCTCGCCAAGGCGATGATCACCCAGTCGGACAACGACGCGACCAGCAAGCTGTGGAAGCAGTTGGGCATGGCGAAGATCCAGGGCTTCCTGACGGCGGCCGGCATGACGAACACCGTGCCGGGGGCGGACGGTTACTGGGGTCTGACCCAGGAGAACGTCGAGGACGAGCAGAAGCTGCTCAAGCTGATCACCGCCCAGAACACCGTGCTGAGCGACAACTCCCGTGCCTACATCCTGAAGTTGATGGGCCAGGTCGTCGCGGACCAGCGCTGGGGCACTCCGGCGGGGGCGCCTTCGTCTGTCGCCGTGCACGTGAAGAACGGCTGGTTGCAGCGCGCCACGCACGGCTGGCGGGTGCACAGCCTGGGCACCTTCAACGGTGCCGGCCACGACTACATGATCAGTGTGCTGACGCAGGACAACAGCACCATGGACTACGGGGTCACCACGATCCAGAACGTGGCGGAGGCGATCCACAAGGACCTGGTGCCGACCACGCCGGGCGTCATCCGCTACACGCCGACCGACTCGCCGCGCGAGGCGTTCGTCGCCGTCCCGCCGCGCGGCTGACGCCACCCGGAAGGGGCACGCCGGCCCGGCGGCGGCCACACACCTGACCGCCACCGGGCCCGGTGCCTGCAATGGGCCGTGCTCACCGGCAGGGACATTCGTGACCGATGAGGACTTCTCGACCGGTCCTCCGTAACGGGGGAGCCGCCGCCTCGGGGGGGGGGGGGGGGGGCCCCCCCCCCCCCCCCCCCGGGCTGGGGGGAGAGCACCCAACCACGGGGGACTCTCGCCAACCCCCGGAGAC
>NZ_JBVHXT010000032.1:48377-56375 GCF_055569255.1 Streptomyces sp. NPDC029296 | reverse complement strand
CCCCCCCCCCCCCCCGCCCGCCCCCCCCCCCCCCCCCCCCCCCCCCCCCCCCCCCCCACCCCGCCCCCCCCCCCCCCCCCCCCCCCCCCCCCGCCCCGCCCGCCGTCCATGGCGGCCTGGGAGAAGATCCCGAGCGCCGGGCGCGCGTTCAGCAGCTCAGGCGCGCGTCCGCCCAGTCCGCGTGATCGGAGTCGACGCCGTCGCCGCCGTCGGTGACGACCAGCCGGACCACTCGGGCGCCGGTGACGTCGGCGGTGAGCTGCCGGGCGGGCATGGCGCTGGTGAGGACGCCGGTGCTCGCCGCCGTCCTGTCGTCCGCCCGGATCTCGAAGGCGACGGTGCCCTTGGTGTCCTTCTCGTCGTCCACGCCGACGGACGCGGTGACCTTCTCGCAGGCCCCGCCGGTGTAGAAGGCGATGTCGCCGAGCGCGTGGACGCCGAGCCCCTTGGCGTAGACCGTGCCGCCGATGGTGAGTGGCCGGCCGTCCCCTGCGGCGCTCTCCCCGTTGCTGGTGTCGCGCTCCACCGGCCCCCAGCCGTTGACGGCCGACAGCCACGGCAGGTCGCCGAGGTACGACGTCCCGGACGGCGGCGCTACGACCACGGACGCGGTCAGCGGCACCTCGCCGGTCTCCGCGGTGCCGGACGGCGAGCGGTAACTCGCCCGCAGCGTCAGGCCGTAGGAGCCCGGCGGGGTGCCGGCCGGGGCGGTCACCCGCCAGCCGGTGCGCAGCGTCCTGCCGGTGGGGAGCGTGGTGGCCGAGGCCGGCGAGGTGGCCCGTACGCTCCAGCCGGCCGGGCCGGTCAGCGCGACGGACACCCGGCGTGCGGGCGTGCCCCCGAGGTCGGTGACGGTGCTGGTCAGGGTCGCGGGGGTGGCCGCCGTCAGCAACAGGTCGCCGTCCAGGCCGAGTTCGACGGCGGGCGGGTGCGTGGCCCAGCGCGGGTCGGCCGCGACGCGGAGCAGGACCGTGCCGTGGGCCGGGACGGTGGCGGCGAGGGTGCCGGCGGTGTTGTCCGTGCGGTGCCGCCACAGGTCGCGCACCGAGTAACCGCCGGTGGCGGGCAGGCCGACCGCGTGTGCGTCGGTGGCGATCCGCTGGGCGGTGCCGGACTCGTTGAAGAGGGCCACCGCGCGGCTGCCGTCCGCCATCTCCTTGGCGATCACCCAGCGCCCGCCCGCGGAGGAGACGACCGCGCCCTGCCGGCCGAGCGGGTCCTGGTCGACGGCGACGACCTCCTTGTTGCCCAGGATGTCGTACGTCGCCGGGGAGGCCTTGCGCAGGTCGGTGCCGATGAGCAGCGGCGCTGCCATGACCGACCAGAGCGAGAAGTGCGAGCGGTACTCGGTGTCCGTCATGCCGCCGTTGCCGACCTCCAGCATGTCGGGGTCGTTCCAGTGTCCGGGACCGGCGTACGGGGCGAGGGGCAGGTTCTGTTTCAGGATCGACAGCATCGACGACCAGTTGTCGCTGATGTCCCCGGTGGTCCGCCACAGGTGCCCGACGTCCGCGGCCCACTCCCACGGCTTGTTCTCGCCCCATTCGCAGATGCTGTAGACGATGGGCCGGCCGGTCGCCCGGAGCGCGTCGCGCATGGTCCGGTAGCGCTGCCGCGCGTCCACGCCCTGGTTGTTGCAGTTGTCGTACTTCAGGTAGTCCACGCCCCAGTCGGCGAACTGCCGGGCGTCGTCGTACTCGTGGCCGAGAGCGCCCGGAAATCCCGTGTTGCTGCAGGTCTTGGTGCCGGCGCTGGTGTAGATGCCGAGTTTGAGCCCCTTGGCGTGGACGTAGTCCGCGACCGCCTTGATGCCGCCCGGGAAACGCCGGGGGTCGGGCACCAGGTGACCGTTCGCGTCCCGCTCCGGCAGGGCCCAGCAGTCGTCCAGGTTGACGTAGCGGTAGCCGGCGTCCTTCAGCCCCTTCTCCACGAAGAGGTCCGCGATGCCCTTGACCATGGCCTCGTCGAAGTCGGCGCGGCACTGGGTGGAGTTCCAGTTGTTGAAACCCATCGGCGGGGTGAGGGCGAGGCCGTCGGCCGGGGCGGCGGGACCGGCCGAGGGGGCGGCCGCGGCCGGCGCGGCGAGGCCCGCCGCGCACAGCAGTCCGGCGGTGAGTGCCCCGGCGACTGCGCGGCGGATGGTGCGGGTGTGAGGGTGACGCATCGTCGATGCTCCTCCGACTCGCGAACGGCGGAAATTAACGGCATGTACGCGTCATGCTGTTCGCTTACGGTAGGACGTGTCGGAGTCTGTTGGAAAGGCTTCCTTCAAGCCGGTCCGGCCGTTCGGAACTGTTCGCCCTGAGGTACTGGCCGACGCGGAAAAGCCGCCACGATCCGCGTGACCTCCGGCCCGTCCCCGCAGTTGATCAGCGCATGAAGAAGCGCAGCATGCTCGCCATCGCCACCCTCGCCGCCGGATTCGTCGTGGCCGCCGTCACCCCCTCCCACGCGGCGCCCGACCGGCCGCTCGACGTCTCGGACACGGTGGACGAGGTCGGTGACCTCATCGCCGACCACAGCCTGGAGACGGACGGCGTCCTCGATCGCGACTGACCCGCGGCGCAGGGCGTGCGTGCCGGTGTCCCCGCCCCAGGGGGCACCGGCACTCGCGTGTGCGTGGACAGGCGCCCTCAACGGCGGCGGGTTTCCATGGCAGGGTGGAGCGGGCAATCCTCAGGGGGCCAACAGAAGAGGGGGAGTCCGTGACCGTCGTCTGGATCAACGGCGCGTTCGGTGCGGGGAAGACCACGACCGCACGTGAACTGATCGAACTGATCCCGAACAGCGCGCTCTTCGACCCCGAGATCATCGGCGGGGCACTCACGCACCTGCTGCCACCCAAGCGCCTCGCCGAGGCCGGCGACTTCCAGGACCTGCCGATCTGGCGGCGGCTCGTGGTCGACACGGCCGCCGCGATGCTCGCCGAGCTGGGCGGCACCCTCGTGGTACCGATGACCCTGCTCCGCCAGGAGTACCGCGACGAGATCTTCGGCGGGCTCGCCGCCCGCCGCATCCGGGTGCACCATCTGCTGCTCGCCCCCACCGAAACGATCCTGCGGGAGCGAATAGCCGACCGGGAGATCCCGCCCGAGGCACCCGACGGCGAGATACGCGTCCGGCAGTGGTCCTACGACCACATCGAGCCGTACCGTGCCGCCCTCGCCACCTGGCTCACCGCCGACGCCCACCCGCTGGACACCAGCGCCCTCACGCCGTACGAGACCGCCGTCCGCATCGCCGAGGCCGTCGGCAACGGCGCCGTAGCCGCCTGCGACATCGTGCAGACCCCCGAGCCGACCGCCGAGACGCTCGCCGCCGGGGTGCTGCTCTTCGACGAGCACGACCGGGTGCTGCTCGTCGACCCCACGTACAAGCCCGGCTGGGAGTTCCCCGGCGGCGTGGTGGAACGGGGCGAGGCACCGGCCCGCGCCGGGATGCGCGAGGTCGCCGAGGAGACCGGGATACGGCTGCGGGAGGTGCCCCGGCTGCTGGTCGTGGACTGGGAACGGCCCACTCCGCCCGGCTACGGCGGGCTGCGGCTCCTCTTCGACGGCGGCCGGCTCGCACCCGGCGAGGCGTCCCGGGTGCTGCTGCCCGGACCGGAACTGCGCGCCTGGCGGTTCGCCACCGAGCAGGAGGCCGCCGCGATGCTCCCCCCGGTCCGCTACGAGCGGCTGCGCTGGGCGCTGCGCGCCCGGGAGCGGGGCAGGGCGCTGTATCTGGAGGCGGGGGTGCCGGTCGGCTGACCCCGCCACGGCCCTAACCGAGCGAGCGGAGCACGGCGCCGGCACCGGACAGCACCGGGTCGCCGTGCCCGAAGCACGCGACCTCCGCGCCGAGGTCCGCCAGCCTCCGGATGGAGGCGAGGAGTCGCTCCCGGTCCAGGTTCAGCACTCCGGGGATCGGCGTGCCGCCGTCCGGTGCCGCCGCCACCGTGTCCCCGGTGAACAGCACGCCGTGCGCGGGCAGGAACACCGCGATGCTGCCGTCGGTGTGCCCCGGGATGTGCACCACCCGGGCGCCGCCGCCGAAGCCGAGCACGTCCCCGTCGGACAGCTCGGTGAGCGAGGCCGGCGGCTCCGGGGGCCCCGGGGGCAACTGCGCGAGGGCCGCCGCGTGCAGGGGCCGCTCCCACTCCTCGGTCCGGGGCGGCGGGCCCGGCCGTTCCCCGCGGACGAACGGGGCGTCCAGGCGGTGCGCCAGCACCTCGGCCCCGCTCAGCGCGGCGAACTCGGCCGCCCCGCCGACGTGGTCCTCGTGGAAGTGGGTGAGTACGACGCGCCGTACGTCCCGGGGCGTGTGCCCGAGCGCGGTGACCGCGTCGGCGATCGGCCGGCCGGCGCCGATCGGGCCCGCGTCGATGAGGGTCAACTCCTCGTCGTCACGCCAGAGGTAGGCCTGGCCGACGGGGAAGCGGAGCAGGTGCAGGCGGGGCAGCAGTTCGATGACGTCCATGCGCCGACGGTAGAGAGGGCCCCCGCCCGTGGGCGAGGGCCCTCTGCCGTGGGCAGAAGGGGTCAGCCGGCCGCGTAATTGCGCAGGAACAGCGCCTCGGCGACGGACAGCCGCTCCAGTTCCCCGGGGGACACGCTCTCGTTGACCGCGTGGATCTGCGCCTCCGGCTCGCTCAGCCCGATGAGCAGGATCTCCGCCCGCGGATACAGCCCGGCGAGGGTGTTGCACAGCGGGATGGAGCCGCCCTGACCGGCGTAGTTCATGGTCTCGCCCGGGTAGGCCACCGCCATCGCCTCGGCCATCGCCTGGTAGGCGGGGCTGGAGGTGTCGGCGCGGAACGGCTGACCCTGGCCGATCTGCTCGGTGGTGACCCGGGCGCCCCACGGGGTGTGCGCCTCGATGTGCGCCTGGAGCAGCTTGGCGGCCTGCGCCGCGTCCGTGCCCGGCGGCACCCGCAGGCTCACCAGGGCACCGGCACCGGACTGCACCGACGGGGTGGCGCCGACGACCGGCGGGCAGTCGATGCCCAGCACGGTGACCGCCGGGCGTGCCCAGATGCGGTCGGCGACCGAGCCGTCACCGATCAGCCCGACACCGTCCAGCACCTTGGCGTCCGCGCGGAACTGCTCCTCGGTGTACTCCAGGCCGTCCCAGGCCGCCGTGGCCTCCAGACCGTCGATCGCGGTGGAGCCGTCCTCGGCGCGCAGCGAGTCCAGCACCCGGATCAGCGCGGCCAGCGCGTCCGGGGCGGCGCCGCCGAACTGGCCCGAGTGCAGATTGCCGGCCAGGGTGTCGACCCGCACCTTCACCAGGGTCATGCCGCGCAGGGTGGTGGTCACCGTCGGCAGGCCGACCCGGAAGTTGCCCGCGTCGCCGATGACGATGGTGTCCGCCGCCAGCAGCTCGGGGTGCTGCTCGGCGTACCGCTCCAGGCCGCCCGTGCCCTGCTCCTCCGAGCCCTCCACGATCACCTTCACGTGCACCGGGACCCCGCCGTTCGCCTTCAGGGCGCGCAGGGCGAGCAGGTGCATGAGGAAGCCGCCCTTGCAGTCGGCGGTCCCGCGGCCGTACCAGCGGCCGTCGCGCTCGGTCAGCTCGAACGGCGGGGTGGTCCAGCCGGCCTCGTCCAGCGGGGGCTGCACGTCGTAGTGCGCGTAGAGAAGGACCGTTCTGGCACCCTCCGGGCCCGGCAGGTAGCCGTACACCGACTGGGTGCCGTCCGGGGTGTCCAGCAGCGCCACGTCCGTGAATCCCTCGGCCCGCAGCGCGTCGGCGACCCAGTTCGCGGCGGCCTCGCTCTCGCTCTTCGGGAACTGCGAGAAGTCCGCCACCGACCGGAAGGCGACCAGTTCGGCCAGCTCCGCCTTCGCCCGGGGCAGCAGCGTGGCGACGGTCTCGGCGATCGGGTGCGACGGCATGGGCACGCTCCTCGTGGGTGCGACGTTGTACGGGGTGGGTACACCGATCCTCCCACAGCGGATCGTTCGGACGGTCGCCGTAGGATGCGACAGGACACTTGGCAGCGGCTTGAGCGGAGCGGTAGACCATCGTGAGCGGCGAGAACTCTTCAGCGGACGACGTGCGGCGGGTGTGGGACGTCGTCGTGGTGGGCGCGGGCCCGGCGGGCGCCTCGGCGGCCTACGCGGCGGCGGTCACGGGACGGCGCGTGCTGTTGCTGGAGAAGGCCGAGCTGCCGCGGTACAAGACGTGCGGCGGAGGCATCATCGGCCCCTCGCGCGACGCCCTGCCGCCCGGCTTCGAGCTGCCCTTCAGGGACCGGGTGCACGCCGTCACGTTCTCCCACAACGGCCGCTTCACCCGCACCCGCCGCTCCAAGCAGATGCTGTTCGGCCTGATCAACCGCCCCGAGTTCGACCAGCAGCTGGTCGAGCACGCCCAGAAGGCGGGCGCCGAGCTGCGCACGGGCGTCACCGTCCAGCGGGTCGAGCAGCACGGCTCCGCGGTGCCGGACCGGCGGACGGTCGCCGTCGTCCTCCAGGGCGGGGAGACGGTGCTGGCCCGCGCGGTCGTCGGCGCCGACGGCAGCGCCAGCCGGATAGGGGCCCACGTCGGGGTGAAGCTCGACCAGGTCGACCTCGGCCTGGAGGCGGAGATCCCGGTGCCGGAGACCGTCGCCGAGGACTGGAAGGGCCGGGTCCTCATCGACTGGGGCCCACTGCCGGGCAGTTACGGCTGGGTGTTCCCGAAGGGGGACACGCTGACCGTCGGCGTGATCTCCGCGCGCGGCGAAGGCGCCGCCACCAAGCGGTACTTGGAGGACTTCATCGCCCGGCTGGGCCTCGCCGGGTTCGAGCCGTCCCTCTCCTCCGGGCACCTGACCCGCTGCCGCGCCGACGACTCGCCGCTGTCCCGGGGCCGGGTGCTGGTCTGCGGGGACGCGGCCGGTCTGCTGGAGCCCTGGACCCGTGAGGGCATCTCCTTCGCGCTGCGCTCGGGCCGGCTGGCGGGGGAGTGGGCGGTGCGCATCGCCGAGGCGCACGACGCGGTGGACACCCGCCGCCAGGCCCTGAACTACGCGTTCGCGATCAAGGCGGGGCTCGGCGTCGAGATGAGCGTCGGCAAGCGGCTGCTGACCGTGTTCGAGCGGCGCCCGGGCCTGTTCCACGCGGCGCTCACCGGCTTCCGCCCGGCGTGGCGGGCGTTCCGGGACATCACCCAGGGCGCGACCACCCTGGGCGAGCTGGTCCGCTCCCGCCCGATCGCCCAGCGCGCCCTGACGGCCCTCGACCGCCGGTCGGCGGTTCCGGCGGAGGCCCCCGCACAGGAGCCCACCGCCTCCGACGGGGAGCCCGTCGGGTCCTGACGGGGTGAAAGGGGACCGCCCGGGGTGGACGGAGAGCCGGACGGGGTCCGGCGCGGTCGCGGAGGACTCCGGCCGGCGGGTCGGCGGCCCGGACCGCGTCGCCGCCCTCCCCGGGGCGCACGGCCGGCGCCCGGATCTCCGGCACGGCCCCCGTCGTCCCGGGAAGCGCGGGGGACCAGCCCGCTCGGCTGACGTCGGTGGCCCGGGGCGGCGCCCAGCGTGGCCGGTCCGGTGAGGAGGTCGCCCGCCGGCCGCCGGCCGGCACGGTGGAGGCCGGCGCCCGCGGCCCGGTCCGACGGGTCGTGCGGGTCTACGAGACCGGGCCGGGCCGATCCGGCCGGCCGGGCCGGGCCGACCACCGGAAACGCAGCAGTACGCTCACCACCCGGGCCATGAAGACGACCGGTGCGACCACCAGGCCCAGCCGCGGCAGCACCTTCGACAGCGGACCGGGGAGATCGAGGAGCAGCGCCGGCCCGGCCACGGCCCCGAACAGCACCGCCGCCGCGAACAGGGCGCTGAGCAGCGCGTAACCGATCTCCACCGTCACCGCGTCCCGTTCCGCCTGGCTGCGGCGGCCCCCCTGTGTGTCCATCCCGTCACCTTCGCAGAGGTGGGGGGGGGGGGGGGGGGGGGGGGGGAGGGGGGGGGGGGGGGGGGGGGGGGGGGGGGGGGGGGGGGGGGGGGGGAGAAGGAGGGGAGGGGGATGAGGCGGG
>NZ_JBVHXT010000032.1:0-48367 GCF_055569255.1 Streptomyces sp. NPDC029296 | reverse complement strand
CCCCTGTTTCCCCCCCCTTCCCCTTTGGGGGGGTGGCCCCGGGGGTACAACGACCCCCCCCCGGCCCCACCTTGAGGCGGTCCCCCTCAGTCGCGGACCGGGACCCGGCCGGCGTCCGCCTCCGTCATGGTGGACCTGGCGACCACGAGGGAGTGCACCGGCCGGGACCGGCGCAGTCCGCTGAGCGAGAGCAGCAGTCCCACGACGGCGACGATCGTGACCACGACGAGCCCGGGCCGGTAGCTGTCGAGGACGGCCTGCGGGGTGGCCTTCTCGGGGGCGTGCGCGGTCACCACCGCCGTCACCACGGCCAGGAAGAGCGCACCGCCCACCTGCACCGAGGTGTTCAGCAGACCCGAGACCATGCCCTGCTCGTGCTCGTCCACGCCGTTGGTGGCCTGGACGTTGAGGGACGGGTAGGACAGGGCGAAGCCCGCGCCGACCAGCAGCATGGTCGGCAGGATCACGGACGCGTAGACCGGGTTCAGGTCGATGCGCAGGAACAGCGCGTATCCGGCCGTCATCATGACGAAGCCCAGCACGATCAGCCGTCCCGTGCCGAACCGGTCGATGACGGTGCCGACCTTGGTCGCCGAGAGCGCCACCAGCGCGCCCGCCGGGAGGAACGCCAGCGCCGTGTGCATGGCCGACCAGCCCAGCACCTGCTGCATGTAGAGGGTGACCAGGAACTGGAAGCCCGTGTAGCTGCCCACGAAGGTCAGTGCGCCGAGCTGGGCCCGCACCTGGGGGCCGGAGCGCAGCACTCCGAGCCGGATCAGCGGGCTGGGGCTGCGCCGCTCGA
Organism: Streptomyces sp. NPDC029296; assembly: GCF_055569255.1. Lineage (NCBI taxonomy): Bacteria > Bacillati > Actinomycetota > Actinomycetes > Kitasatosporales > Streptomycetaceae > Streptomyces > Streptomyces sp. NPDC029296. Next base: position 47,565 of record NZ_JBVHXT010000032.1, on the reverse strand, counting down.
CGAGGACGAACACCACCAGCATGACGGCCACGGCGGCGAAGGACAGGATCGTGCGGGCCGACGCCCATCCGGCCTCCGGTGCCTGGACGACGGTGAAGACGAGCAGCAGCATCGAGGCGGTGCCGAGGACGGCGCCCGGGACGTCGTAGCCGCCGTGGCCGCGCTCGCGCTCGCTGCGCGGGAGCAGCTTCAGGCCCACGAACAGGGCGATCAGCGCGACCGGCGCCGGCAGCAGCATCGTGAACCGCCAGCTGGCCTCCGTGAGCAGGCCGGAGAAGACGAGGCCCAGGGAGTAGCCGGTGGCGGCGCAGGTGGTGTAGATCGACAGGGCCCGGTTGCGCAGCGGGCCCTCCGGGAACGTGGTGGTGATGATCGACAGCCCGGCCGGTGCCGTGAAGGCCGCGCTGAGGCCCTTGACGAAGCGGCTGGCGATCAGCAGCGGACCCGAGTCCACGAGCCCGCCGAGCAGCGACGCGACCGCGAAGACGGCGAGGGCCACCAGGAACACCTGGCGCCGGCCGAGCAGATCGGCGGTCCGGCCGCCGAGGAGGAGCAGGCCGCCGTAGCCCAGGATGTAGCCGCTGACGATCCACTGGAGGGTCGACGTGGACAGATGGAGGTCCGAGCCTATGGACGGCAGGGCGACGCCGACCATCGACACGTCGAGCGCGTCCAGGAACATCGCGGCGCACAGCACCAGGAGGGTGCCCCACAGCCGGGGAGTCCAGTGCGCGGCCGGGGACGGGGCCGCGGAGGTGGTGAGCGGAGAGGTCATGGCGACGAGATTACATGCACGCGCATCAGATGCAAGCTCATTTAATTCCGGTGCAACAAACCTCGTTTTCTGCTACCGTGCGGGCATGGCGGCGAAGAATGCCGAGCAGGGGCTCGTGGAGCAGTGGCGGGAGATTCTGACGCTGCATGCCCGCACCCAGTGCGAACTGGACCGGGTCCTGCACGGGCACGGGCTGTGCGCGAGCGACTTCGAGGTCCTCGACCTGCTGGCCGAGGGCGTGGCCCCGGACGGCAGCTGTGCCTACCGGGTGCAGGAGATCTCCGACCGGGTCCATCTCAGTCAGAGCGCGCTGTCCCGGCTCATCGCCCGGCTGGAGAAGGACGGCCTCGTGGAGCGCGGCATGTGTCCCGAGGACCGGCGCGCGGTGCGGGTCTCCCTCACGGCGAAGGGGCGCGCGCTGCACGGCGAGGTACGGCCGGTGCAGCGCGAGGTGCTGGCCCGGATGCTGGCCGGCACGGGCTGACCGGACCTCAGATCCCGGACCGCTCCCGCCACAGGGCCGCGAGCGCCGGATCACCGGTCACCCGGGGGACGTCCGTCCGGTTCCACAGCGCCAGGTACACCTGGTCGGCGGGGCCCGACAGTTCGGCTTCCGCCTCGCCCTCCGCCGCGCGCATCGTCACCGGTGGCCCGGCCGTGAGCCGTACGGTCCACACGGCGTCCGCTCCCGCGTCGACCGCGCGCACTTGTAGCACCCGCGGCTCCTCGCTGCGCAGGCGGCTGCGCCGGCGGGCGTGGAAGCCGCGCAGCAGTTCGTCGATGCCGTCCGCCGCGAAGTCCGGGGCGATCGGGGACGGCTTCCCGCCGCGCGCTCGCTCGGCGTCGTAGCGGTGCACGGTCGTCTCGTGCGCCTGCCGGCGGGTCCAGAACGCCAGCGGTGACGGATTGGGCGCCGGGTGGAAGGTCCAGCACTCCAGCTCGGCGGGGGCGGCGGCCAGCGTGTCCACCACCAGGCGGTGGCTGTCCCGGTACCAGGACACCAGCGCGTCGTCGGGCATCTCCGGCGGATCGCCCAGCGGCCGGCGCGTGGTGGCCCGGTCGGCGACCAGGGCGGCTGCCCAGCGGTGCACCCCGCCGATGTGCCGCACCAGGTCGCGCACCTGCCAGTCGGGGCACGTCGGAACCCTGGCGCCGGGCCCCGCGGCGGCGGCGGCCGACGCGAGCAACCGGCCCTCGCGGTCCAGGGTTTCGAGAAAGTCGGCGATCTTCATGGAACCAGTCTGCCGGTCGTCAGAAAGAGCGGGGGACAAGGCCGAACACCCCCGTCCGCTCGCTCCGCGGGGGCCGGGCGACCGTGCCGCCGGGGCGCCGGGCGCGCGGGCCCGGGCCACTGTTCGTGCCCCTGACGTCCGTGTGCGGCCCGCCGGCCCCGCACGCGCGGCTCGCGTCGGCCGAGGGCGCGGTGGCAGCGGCGGCGGCGCCGACGAGCAGTGTCGTTCCCGTCACCGCGGCCCTTTTCGGGCCGGGTGTCATTCGTAAGGTCATGAGGCGACGATGCTCATGCCGGCGGCCGCTCATCCGGACGGCGGTCCTCTTGCACTCGAACGTGTGACGGGACGAACGATGCCCCCGGCGGCCGGAGCGAACACTGCCGGACGGGCCACCACGGGAGCGGCGACCCGGCTCACCTTCCCGGCACGGCGGCCGCGGCGCCCGTACGATCCCGTTGACCGCGTTGACCGCGTTGACCGCGTTGACCGCGTTGACCGCGTTGACCGCGTTGACCGCGTTGACCGCGTTGACCCACCGCCCGGCCGCCTCGCTCGCGCAGCGTGTCAGGTCAGGCGCGGTGTCACCTCGGCCGTTGTCCACTCCATGGCCGGGCCGACCTGCTCGGCCCCGACCGGCAGCCGCAAGGTGCACGCGGAGAGCCCCGCCTCGGCGAGCCGGGCGAGGTCGTCGGCGACGCTCGCCGCGGTGGGCGCGGCGCCCCCGAGCGGCCGTCCCGGTGGGGTGATCGCCGCGGGGAGGCCGGGCGGGGTGGGAACGCGGCCGAGGCGAGCGTCAGCCGGTCGGCGTGCTCCGCGCCGGTGAGGTCCCGCGGGCGGCGCCGGACGCCGGTGACCTCCTCGGCGTCCGCGCCCGTGCCGTACCGGCCGGCGCCGAAGCCGCCCGGGCGGGCGGCCGGGCCCGGCCGGACGAGCCGGGGGTGCGGACCCGCGACCTCGTCAGCGCGCTGGTCGCGGGGGCGAAGCGGGGTCCGTGAAGGCGCGACGCGTCGCCACGCCGAGGACGGTGGCGACCGCGGCCAGCGCGGCCACGCTGGTGAGCGCCGTGGACAGGGAGAACCAGTCGGCCATGAACCCGATCGCGGGCGGCCCGAGGAGCATGCCGCCGTAGCCGAGGGTGGAGGCGAGGGCGACCCCCGACGGACCGGCCAGCGCGCCCGCCTGGTCCAGGGCGACCGGGAAGAGGTTGGCGAGTCCCAGACCGGTGATCGCGAAACCCGCCAACGCCGCCCACACCGACGGCGCGAGCGCGCCGAGCAGCATCCCGGCCGCCGCGACGCTGCCCCCGCCGATCACGGTCCGGGCCCGGCCGAGCCGGGCCAGCAGCGCCGTCCCGGACAGCCGGCCGATGGTCATGGCGAGCGCGAAGCACGCGTACCCGGTGGCCGCGGTGCCGGCGGAGGCCGCGAGGTCCTGCTGGAGGTGGAGCGCGCCCCAGTCGGCCATCGCGCCCTCCCCGTACGCCGTGCACATCGCGACGAACCCGAAGACGACGACGAGCCCGCGCCGGGACTTCCCGCCCGGCTTCGCCGCCGGCGTCCCCGGGCGCTCCGGCGGCGCCGGCGGCTCGCACCGCAGCAGGGTGCGCCCGGCGACGGCCGTGACGAGCAGTCCGACCACGGTGAGGCCCAGCAGGTGGCGGGTGGGGGAGAGGTGCTCGGCGACCAGTCCGCCGAGGCCCGCGCCGACCATCCCGCCCAGGCTGAAGGCCGCGTGGAAACTCGGCATGATCGGCCTGCGCAGCGCGGCGACCAGATCGACGGCGGCGCTGTTGAACGCCACGTTGACGCCGCCGTAGCCCGCGCCGAACAGCAGCAGCACGGCCCCGAGCACGGGCGCCGAGTGGGTGAGCGGGGGCAGCGCCACGCTGAGCGCGAGCACCACCATGCAGACCACGGTCACCGGATGGCTGCCGTAGCGACGGCACAGCCGGCCGGTCAGCGTCATGGTGAGCACGGCCCCGGCGGACACCCCGAGCAGGGCGAGCCCGAGGGCGCCGGCGGAGGCGTGCGTCTGGTGCTTGATGTCGGGGATGCGGACGACCCACCCCGCGAAGATGAATCCGTCCAGTGCGAAGAAGGCGGTGATCGCCGCGCGCAGTGCCGTGAGGCTGCGGCCCGGCACGACGCTGTGCACTCGGGTTTTGTTTACGATCGGCACAAACTCCAGCGTACGGGTGGCGCCGGGGTCGGGCAAGGGAGGCATCCGCGCCGGCGCCCGCATGGCTGACCGTCGACCGTGCTCCTCCGTCGGCCCTGGTGACGAACCGGTGTCCGGTGCTTAGCCCTTTCGGGATGCCCCGTGCCGGCCCGCCCGCCCGGACCGGCCGGCTTTCCTTTCCCGCGTGCCCCTGGCGCGGGACCGGACCGGCCTCCTCGCCGCACCCGCCCACCTGCGGTTTTCGCGCCCCGCACGGCACCGGAAAGGACAACCCCCGCATGGAGCAGGGGTGTTCGACATCTGAACGGAGGTGCGGATTCCTGAACGCGCGGTGGATACAGGTCGGTTAATGCTCGCTCACCAACTGGTTGCGGAGGGGTGAGCGCGCCATGATGGGCCCATGACGTTGGCCTCGCGCGCGCTCGCGCAACTGGCGACCTGGCCGGATCTGAGAGAGACCGTCCCCAGCTGCGGCCTGGGTCAGGCGGTGAGTTCCGCCCAGGGCGAGATCGTCCACTTCCACTCCGAGCGTGATGTCGATCTGCGGCTCACCGACCGGGCGGTCCGGCGGTTCACCAAGGACCTCAAGAACTCGGGCGCGATCAGGATCGTGCGCGGCTCGCCGTGGGTGACGCTGCGCCTGGACGCCGCGAGCGACGTCGACCTGCTGCTGACGCTGGTGAGCGTCGCGCTCCAGGCACCGCAGACCTGGCCGGACCCGGCCGACCGGCCGGTGGCGGGCTGCAACGACCAGCGGGGCGCGGGGTTCGTCAAGGCCGACCTCGGCGGTTTCTGAGGCGACCGGCGGCACGGCCGACCCGGCCGATCAGGCCGGTGCGCCTCACGCCGTCGTCCGCCGTGCCGGTGCGCCTCACGCAACCGTCCGCCGTGCCGGTGCGCTCACACCGCCAGCACCCGCACGCCCGCCTCCTCCAGCCGCCGTACCGTCTCCTGTTCCGCCGCCGTGTCCGTCACCAGCGTGTCCACCAGTTCGGTCCCGCAGATCCGGGCGAACGCGCGCCGGCCCAGCTTGCTCGAATCGGCGGCGACCACCACCCGTTCGGCGCGCTCGCACAGCAGGCGGTTGATGGCGGCCTCCGCCTCGTCGTGCGCCGCCGCCCCGTGCGTGACGTCGAAGCCCACGACGCCGAGCACGGCCACGTCCAGCGTGATCTGGCCCAGCACCCCGTCCGCGAGCGGACCGATGAGTTCGTACGACTGCGCACGCGCCACCCCGCCCGTCACCACGATCTTGAACTGGGGGCGCACGGCAAGCTCGTTGGCGATGTTGAGGGCGTTGGTGACGACGGTCAGCGCCGGCGAGCCGGTGGCGAGGTCGCCGCGCACGGCCAGCGCCCGGGCCACCTCCGTGGTGGTCGTACCGCCGGTCAGCCCCACCGCCTCGCCCGGCGCGAGGAGTTCGGCCACCGCCTTGGCGATGCGCTGCTTCTCCGAGGCGCGCCGGGCCGTCTTGTAGCGCAACGGGAGCTCGTACGACACCCCGTGCACCACCGCTCCGCCCCGGGTGCGGACCAGCATCTGCTGCTCGGCCAGCTGGTCGAAGTCCCGGCGGATCGTCGCCGCCGACACCGCCAGCTCGGCCGCCGCCTCCTCGACCTCCAGCCGGCCGCGCTCCACGAGCAGTTCCAGCAGCGCCTTCCAGCGGGCGTCCCGGGACATCCGCGGCCTCCCATCCCATCCTCCGGACGATCTCCCGGCGACCCTAGCGCACCCGGCTCCGCCTCTGGATGCTTGATTGTGATCGAAACCTCGCTATACCTTGCAGGAACAATCAGCAAGGGGAGGGTGTGGGCCATGACCCATGTCGAGAACGAGCTGAACAGCCAGCCCGAGTGCTGGATACGAGCGGCCGAACAGGCCGAGCGGCACCGGGACGCGCTGCCGCGGGCGGGGGAGCGGGTCGCCGTCGTCGGGTGCGGGACCTCGTACTTCATGGCCCAGGCGGTGGCCGCGCTGCGGGAGGGCGCCGGAGCGGGCGAGACCGACGCGTTCGCCGCCTCCGAGTTCCCCCACGGGCGGTCCTACGACCGGGTCATCGCCCTCACCCGGTCCGGCACCACCACCGAAGTGCTCGACCTGCTCGGCGAGTTGGCCGGGCGCACCCGCACCACCGCCGTCACCGCCGACCCGGACACCCCGGTCACGGCCGCCGCGGACGACCTCGTCGTGCTGGACTTCGCCGACGAACGCTCCGTCGTCCAGACCCGGTTCGCCACCACGGCGCTCACCCTGCTGCGCGCCCACTTCGGCCTGCACACCGACGCCGTCGTGGCCGACGCCCGCACCGCACTCGCCGACCCGCTGCCCGAAAAACTCGTGGAGTGCGCCCAGTTCACCTTCCTGGGGCGTGGCTGGACCGTCGGACTCGCCAACGAGGCCGGGCTGAAGATGCGCGAGGCCTCCCTGTCCTGGACCGAGTCCTACCCGGCGATGGAGTACCGGCACGGCCCGATCAGTGTGACCTGCGAGGGCACCGCCACCTGGATGCTCGGCACGGCGCCCGAGGGGCTCGCCGCACAGGTCCGCGCCACCGGCGGGGCATGGATCGAGAGCGAACGGGACCCGCTCGCCGAACTCGTCCGCGTCCAGCGGCTCGCGGTCGCGGTCGCCGCCGCCCGGGGCCTCGACCCCGACCGGCCGCGTCACCTCACCCGCTCGGTGATCCTCACTCCCTGACTCCGCCGGCCCCGCCCAGGAAGGACACCCCGTGCCCCTCGTGCCCACCGGCGAGCTGGTCACCCGGGCCGCAGCCGCCCGCCGCGCCGTCGCCGCGTTCAACGTCATCACCCTGGAACACATCGAGGCCGTCATCACCGGCGCCGAGTCGGCCGGCTCCCCCGTGGTCCTCCAAGTCAGCGAGAACGCCGTCAAGTTCCGCTACGGACGGCTCCTGCCGCTGGCCCGCGCCGCCGTCACCGCCGCCGAACGGGCGGCCGTACCCGTCGCTCTGCACCTGGACCACGTGCAGAGCGACGACCTGCTGCGCCAGGCACCCGACGCCGGATTCGGCTCGGTCATGTACGACGCGGCCCGCCTGCCGTACGCCGACAACCTCGCCGTGACCCGCGCCGCCGCCGACTGGGCGCACGCCCAAGGGCTGTGGATCGAGGCCGAGCTGGGGCAGATCGGCGGCAAGGACGGCCGGCCCCCGCTGGACGCGCACGCACCCGGCGCACGCACCGACCCGGGCCGGGCGCGGGACTTCGTCGCCTCCACCGGCGTCGACGCCCTGGCCGTGGCCATCGGCAGCGCCCACGCCATGACCCGCCGCACCGCCGTACTCGACCACGCCCTGCTGAGACGGCTGTCCGCCGCGCTGAGCGTGCCGCTCGTCCTGCACGGCTCCTCCGGCGTACCGGACGACGCCCTGGTCGCGGCGGTCGGCGGCGGCATCGCCAAGGTCAACGTCGGCACGGCGCTCAACGCGGCCATGACCGGCGCCATCCGGGACTTCCTCGCCGCCCGCCCCGAGGCCGTCGACTCGCGCGCCTACCTCGGCGTGGGACGGGAGGCGATGGCCCGCGAGGTACGGCGGATCATCGGGGTACTGCCCGGGACCGGCGGCTGACCGGCACCCGGAGCGGGACGGGGAGCCGGGCGGCCGGACTCCCCGGCGCCGCGGCTCCCGGCGGTCCGGCTAGCCCTTCTTGACCGCCCTCAGCACCACGAACTTCGGGTCCGACGCCACCGTCTCGCTGTTCCCGAACAGCCGCTTCAGCTTCAGGTGATAGCCGAGGTGCCGGTTGCCGATCACCCACAGCTCGCCGCCCGGGCGCAGCGCGCGCTTCGCCCCGGTGAACATCCGCCAGGCCGTCGCGTCCGTGGTCGCCTGGTGGGAGTGGAACGGCGGGTTGTTCAGCACCAGGTCCACACTGCCGGAGGCGACCCCGGCCAGCCCGTCCCCGACCCGGAACTCGGCGTGCCCCGGCACCCCGTTCGCCTTGTACGTCGCCTCCGCCGAGGCCACCGCCTGGAAGGACTCGTCCACGAACAAGACCTCGGCCGTCGGATCGGCCAGCGCCACCGCCGTCCCCACCACGCCGTTGCCGCAGCCGAGGTCCACCACGCGGCCCGCGCCCGGGCCCGGCAGGTGCCGCAGCAGGAAACGGGTGCCGACGTCCAGCCGGTCGGCGCAGAAGACGCCCGCGTGGTTCACCACCGTGCGCCCCGAGACCGCGCCGACACCGTCCGGGAGGGCGTAGCTGTACGGCCACGGGTTCGCGGGCCGTACCAGCGCCGGGTCGGGAGTGCAGAAGATCAGCCGTGCCTTCTGCCGGGCCAGCGAGGTCCGGGTCGGCCCGAGGATCCGCTCGAACAGCCGCAGCGTCGAGGTGTGGATCTCCTTCACCATGCCGGCGCCGATGACGACCGTGCCCGCGTGCACGGCCGGCGCCAGCCGCAGCAACTGGTCCTCCAGCAGCGCCAGGCTCTTGGGCACCCGCACCAGCAGCACGTCCACCCGCTCCGGAGGCGGGTCCTGGGTGGTGAGCAGCCCCACGGCACCCGGCTCCGCACCGGCCCGCGCCAGGTTCGCCCGGGTCGCCTCCTGACCGAGGAAGGAGTCGGTGATCTGCGTCGGCCGGTGCCGGGCCAGCGCGGTGACCAGCGCGCCCCAGCGGTCCCCGACCACCACGACCGTGCCGGTGAGCGGCACGCCCTCCTCGGCGAGATGGCGCAGCAGGTACGCGTCGGAGGCGTCCCAGGCACGCAGCCGGTCGCGCGGGTCCTCGGGGAAACGGGTCAGCTCGACCTCGCCCCACGGTGTCGTCATACGGTCGCTCATCGTGCGTCCAGGCTAGCCGAGCCGCAGCTCAGGGCCCGTGGGGCAGGATGGGGGCATGGAGGATGAGCTCTTCCCCAGGGAGCGTGCGCGGGTCGCGCCGGGCGCCGTGCACGTCCCGGACTGGCTGGACGCCGCGCGGCAGCGCGCCCTGCTCGCCGCCTGCCGCCAGTGGGCGCGGCCCCCCGCCGGCCTGCGCACGGTCCGCACCCCCGGCGGCGGCACGATGACCGCCCGCCAGGTCTGCCTGGGCTGGCACTGGTACCCGTACGCCTACGCCCGCACCGCCGTGGACGGCGACGGCGCCCCCGTCAAGCCGTTCCCGGACTGGCTCGGCGAACTGGGCCGGCGCGCGGTGTCCGACGCCCTCGGCCCGGACGCCGTGCCGGCCGCGCCGTACGACATCGCGCTGATCAACTTCTACGACGCCGACGCCCGCATGGGCATGCACCGCGACGCCGACGAGGAGGCCGACGCACCGGTGGTCTCCCTCAGCCTCGGCGACACCTGCGTGTTCCGCTTCGGCAACACCGCCACGCGCGGCAAACCGTACACCGACGTCGAACTGTGCGGCGGCGACCTGTTCGTCTTCGGCGGCCCCTCCCGGCTCGCCTACCACGGCGTGCCGCGCGTCCGCCCGGGCACCGCACCGGACTGGCTGGGCCTCGCCGGGCGGCTGAACATCACCCTGCGGGTCAGCGGCCGGTAGCCGGCGGGACCGGTCACCCCGGGCGCGGATCATGGGAGACTCGCCCTCATGAACGGCAAGGCGGATCCCCGGACAGCGGGGGAGAGGACCACCTCGAGGGCGCGGCTGGACCGGGGACGCGGTGCCCTCGGACCCGCGCTGGAGCTGGTGCACACCGGACGGGCGCCGACCCGGGCCGTGCTCACCGCCGAACTCGGCGTCACCCGGGCGACGGCCGGCGCGGTGGCCGCCGAACTGGAGGCGCTGGGCCTGATCCGGGTGGACGCCCGGCCCGGCTCCGCGGCCGGCTCCCAGGGCCGCCCCTCGCACCGGCTGGAGGTCGCCGAGGACGGGCCGGTGGTCCTCGCGGCGCAGATCCACGCCGACGGCTTCCGGGCCGCGCTGGTCGGGCTCGGCGGCCGGATCGTGGCGACCGCGCCCGGCTGCGAGACCGTCGAGGCCGACCCCGCCCAGGTGCTCGGCAGCGTCGTGGAGGCGGGCGCCGAACTGCTGCGCACGACCGGCCGGCGCTGTGTCGGCGCCGGGCTCGCCGTGCCGTCCGCCGTCGCCGAACCCGACGGCCTGGCCCTCAACCCGCTGCACGTGGCCTGGCCCGTCGGCGCGCCGGTCCGGCGGACCTTCGCGGAGCGCGTGCGCGCCGCGGGCATCACCGGACCCGCGTTCACGGGCAACGACGTCAACCTCGTCGCGCTCGCCGAGCACCGGCACGGCGCCGGCCGGGGCGCGCGGGACCTGCTGTGCGTGGCCACCGGGCACCGCGGGGTCGGCGGCGCGCTCGTCCTGGACGGCCGGCTCCACACCGGCAGTTCGGGCCTCGCGCTGGAGGTCGGCCACCTCACGGTCAACCCCGAGGGCCGCCCCTGCCACTGCGGCAGCCGCGGCTGCCTGGACGTGGAGGCGGACCCGCTGGCCCTGCTCGTGGAGGCCGGCCGCGAGCCCGGCCCCGAGGTGTCGCTGCTGCGGCAGGCCGACGACCTGCTGCGCACCCAGTACGACGACCCGGCCGTCCGCAGGGCGGCCGAAGCCCTCATCGACCGCCTCGGCCTCGGCCTGGCCGGCCTGGTCAACATCCTGAACCCGGACCGCATCATCCTCGGCGGCCTGCACCGCACCCTGCTGGCGGCCGACCCGGGCCGGCTGCGCGCGGTGGTCGCGGGCCGCAGCCTGTGGGGCCAGAGCGGCGGCGTCCCCATCCTGCCGTGCACCCTCGACCACAGCAGCCTGGTCGGCGCCGGGGAACTGGCCTGGCAGCCGGTCCTGGACGACCCGCTGACGGCACTGGCCGGCAGCACGCGGTGACCCGAGGGACACCGGGCCGTCAGTACGTCACCGTGATCCGGCGCGCCGGGCCGTCCACGCGGACCTCACCGCCGTAGGGGATCACCAACTGCGGATCGGTGTGTCCGAAATCCACATCGAAGACGGCCATGGTGTGCGGGGCATACACCCCCAGCGCACGCAGCACCGCCTCACGCTGCTCGGTGGCGTAGCGCCGCTTGGCGTCCGCGTCGTTCGGCCGCTCGAAGGTCCAGGCCTTGGCGCGGGCCATCAGCAGCGCGGGGAAGCGCTCCAGCAGCCCGCGCTCCCCCATGTTGCGCAGGATCCGGAAGACCTCGGTGGCGCTCGGCAGTTCCTCCGAGGTCTCCAGGAACAGCACGTCTCCGTCGTAGGCCGCCGGATCGCGTTCGATCTCGCGGTCGGCCATCAGCAGCCACGACAGGATCTCCAGGTTGCCGCCCCAGGCGCGCCCTTCGACGACCCGGTCGGGCCGGTGCCAGATCCAGCCGCCGGCCGGCTCCGAGTCGGGTTCGGCGTCGAACGTGGCGGGGTCGGCCCAGTCGCGGTCGGTGTCGCGGTAGCGCTCGGCCGGGCGCAGTTCGTACGGGCCCGAGGTGAACAGGGCCGCGCGCACCGAGTCGGCGGTCATCGGGTGCAGCGCGTGCGGGCGGCCCAGCTCGGTCATCACGGCGGCGCCGTGGTAGCCGACGATGCCCGAATTGCGCAGGAACAGCAGCAGATTGGTGTTGTCGCTGAAGCCGAAGAACGGCTTGGGGTGGGCGCGGATCAGCTCCCGGTCCAGGTGGGACAGCACGGTGATCTGGTCGTCGCCGCCGATGCTGGCCATCACCGCCCTGACCGCCGGATCGGCGAAGGCGGCGTGGATGTCGGCGGCGCGATCCCGCGCAGTGGCGCCCATGGTGCGGGTGGTGGGGTATTCCACCGGTTCCAGGCCGAAGTCCTCCCGCAGCCGCCTGAGCCCCAGCTCGAACGGAAGCGGCAGGATCCCCGCCAGACCGGATCCGGGCGAGAGGACCGCGATACGGTCACCGGGCACGGGCTTGGGCGGATACACAGGTGTGATCATGCCGGTCAGGTTAGAGTCCGGCTCCCGGCTGATCATCCGCGTTTCCCGCCCGGCCCGCTCACTTCCAGTCGGCGGCGAACGCCCGCCCAGGGTGCTCGCCGAGCATCCGTTCCACCAGCTCCGCGCCCACCGCCGCCGCCAGCCGCCGTCGCACCCGGCGCAGCAGATACGGCATGCCGGGCCCGCCGTCGACCGAGCGCGCCCCGGCGGTCACCGTGTCCCCGCCGAGCAGCAGCCGGTCCCCGAACCCCGCCTCGGCCAGGGCCCGCACCGCCTCCGGCATCCGCCAGTCGGTGGCGTGGTGGGCGCGGGACGGCCCGTCGAAGGCCAGCCAGCAGCCCGCCGCGGCGGCCTCCCGGTGCACCACCGGGTCGGGGGAGCGGTTCAGATGCCCCAGGATCACCCGCTCCCCGGGCACCTCCCACTCGTCGCACAGCAGGTCGAGCACGTCCAGCGCGCCGGTGCCCAGCTCCAGGTGCACGGCGATCGGCGCACCGGTGGCGTGGTGCGCCTCGGCCGCCGCCGCCATCGTCCGCCGGGCGTGCGCGTCGAGCCCGTGGAACCCGCCCGCCACCTTGATCAGCCCCGCCCGCACCCCGGTCGTCCCGATGCCCTCGGTCAGCTCCGACACGAACAGGCGGGCCAGCCGGCCGCCGCTCAGCCCGGCCAGCGACTCCGGCGCGTAGTGCGCCGCCTGGTGCAGTCCGGTGGCGCAGACGATCCGCACCCCGGTCGCCCGGGACAGCGCCGGCAGGTCCGCCGCCCGCCGTCCCATGCCGTACGGCGTCCACTGCGCCACGGCCGCCCCGCCCGCCGCCCGGAACGCCGCCAGCTCGGCCCGCGCGGCGGACACGTCGTCCAGCTCCTGCCCCGGCAACCGCGGGCTGCGCAGGAAGAGGTGGTCGTGCGCGTCGCACACGCCCAGCTCGCCGGGCGGGATGTCACCGAGGACCGTACGGACGCGCCTCACCACTGCCGACCACGCGGAAGCCGGTCCCGGCCGGGCGCGGACAGGTGCAGCACCTCGAAGAGGTCCCCGTCCGCCTCGGGGGTGTCGTGCTCCCAGAGGGAGAAGTGCACGACCTCCCAGGCACGCGTGTCCACGGCCGCCGTCGCGAGCACCGCGCCGTCCGCCGCCGCCAGCCTCCCGGTCTCGGCCACCGCGTCCGTCATGAAGGCCGCCAGTTCCACGCCCTGCGGAACCGGCCGGCGCCGGCGGACGGCGTACGCCGGCGTGGAGGCGGTCGCCGTGCCCTCCTCGAAGGCCAGGCCGGTCCACTGCCGCACCGCGGGCCGCCCGAAGTCGTCGACGGGTCCCTGGAAGGCCCCGTCCCACAGGAACCTGTTCATGCCCTCCATGGTGTTCCACAGATAGAACGGCCCGTACTGGTTCACCGGCGAGCCGTTCACGCCGCGCTCGCGCATCACGTACGTCTTGATGCCCAGGCCGTCCCAGTCGTCCAGCACCTGCCCGACACGGGCGACCCGGGACCGGACGGCCCCCATGTCGTAGTCGGCGGGCAGGGTGAACTCGTACTGCATCGCGTGCATGTCGTGCTCTCTCTCAGGCGGGATGGTCGGACACGTGCGCGTGCCACTGGGCGGTCGTGCCGTCCCCGGCGGCCTCGCCCTCCGGGACGTGCGGCGCCTGCCCGTGCGGATGCGTGTGCCAGGCCGTGTGCGCGCCGGGCGCGGAGCGCACGCTGTACACACGCGGCCGGAAGGCGGCCGTGGCGGCTGTCTCGTCCGGCCGGACGGTGCCGGTGAAGTTCTCCGCCGGGCCCCGCCGCGTGCCGGGCCGCCGTCGGGTGACGTGCACGTGACTCAGTTCTCCTGTCCGGGAGCCCGGGAAGCCTCGGTGGCTTCGCGGGCTTCGGGGTTCCGGGGGGCGAGCAGCGCGAGCAGGCCGCGCACGCCGGCGTCGAAGGCGGCGGGGGAGCCGGCGGCGCGGGCGAGGACGTAGCCGCCCTGCACGGTCGCGAGGACGGCCGCGCCGACCTCCGCGCCGTCCAGCTCCGGCGCGAACTGGCCCCGCCGTTTGCCTTCTTCGACGATCGCCGCGATCCGGTCCCGGATCGCGGCGATCGTCTCGTCCACGGGCGCACGCAGCTCGTCGCTGGCGATCACGTCCGGGTCCATGGTCAGCCGGCCGACTGGGCAGCCCCGCAGCACATCGCGCTCGCGCAGCAGATACGCCTCGATCCGCTCGTACGGCGTGCCCGGCCCGTCGAGCAACGCCTCGGCGGTCGCCCGCAGTTCCGCGGCGGTGCGCCGGATCGCGGCGAGGGCGAGGTCCGGCTTGCCCTTGAAGTGGTGGTACATGCTGCCCTGGCCGGCGCTCGCCCGCTCCAGGATCGCCTTGGGGCTGGTGCCCACGTACCCGCGTTCCCACAGCAGCTCGCGGGTGGACTCGATCAGTCGTTCCGAGGTGCTCACGCGAGCACTTTACATACTAGTAGTTACAGGAGTCCAGTCCGGCCGTACGGCCCGGCGGGTCGGGGGGTGACCGCGACGAACATGGAAGAGCGCCCCGGACGCCATGGGGGCCGGAGCACTCGGCCGGAGCACTCCCTTTCGCGGAGGCGGCCGGTTGGTGGCGGAAGCCCCGGGCCTGTCGGCCCGGGCCCCCGCCGTGTCATCGTGCGCCGTAGTCCGCCGCCCCGGCCGGCGCCGCACCGCCGACGGCCACCGCGCCTCCCGCCGCCGTACCCGCCGGCACGGGTGCCGTGGTCGCCGCCACCGCCTCCACCGGGACGGCGGGACCGCCGTTCGCCGGCACCCCGGCCCCCAGCGGCGCGGAGACCGTCACCGGGGACGGCGCCGGGGCGGCCCGGGACGCGTTCCGCGGCGACCGTGCCGGATGGCGGTGGACCGCCGCCGGGGCCGGCAGCGTGAACCACACCACCTTGCCGTTCTCCCCGTCCGGCCGCGCCCCCCAGCTCTCGCTCACCGCGGCCACCATCGCCAGCCCCCGACCGCAGGTGGCCAGCAAGGGGGTGGCATCCGCCGGGTCCGTGGCGTCGGCCGGTACCGGAAGGCGTGGATCGTGGTCGCGCACCGAGACCGTGAGCCGGTCCGGCAGCAACTCCAGTTCCACGATGCACGACTTGTCGGGCCTGGCGTGCCGGTGGACGTTGCTCAGCAGCTCCGTCACGCCGAGCGCGGCCCGGTCGATCAACGGGTCGAGATGCCAGTAACGCAACTGCGCAGATACGATTCTGCGGACCTGGCCGATCCGCGACGGCAGGGCTTGGAGCTCCACCGTGCAGTGCCTGCTTGGGTGACTGATCACGGCTGCGACTCCCCGATGTGAGGTCCGGAGGAACCGGAAGAACACGGAGAACAACGGATCCAGCAGGGAGCTTGCGTCTAAACGTCCGCCTGCTGTCGTGGCCGGCGGGCTGGTTCGCAGCGTTATCGCCGGTAAACCCAGAGTGAGTGAGACCAGCGTGACGCAGCGCATGCGCTCCCGCAACTCGCCGCGACCGCGCGTCGCACCCGGCGCGCGGTCGCGTTCACTCGTGCGGCCCGAAGCGCTCAGCCGCCGCGTCCCGCCGCCCGGCGGACCGCCTCGACGAACCGCCGGGCCGCGGGCGGCCCCGGGCGGCCCGGCGCGGGGTCGTGCTCGCCCAGTGTCAGCAGATACCGCGTGCCGTTCAGGTCGGCCAGCGCCCGGTCGTCCGGCACGAACCACGGCTTGGAGGCGCGCACCGCCTGCACCGGCGCGCTGTCTATCTCGCTGCCGTAGCTGGTGAGCAACTGGAGCCTGCCGTCGCTGATCCGGACCTGTCCGGCCCGGGTGAGCGAACGCAGCCCCTTGCCGATCCGCACGCGTGTGGCCCTGAACTCCGGCTCGGCCATGTCGGCCCCCCTCGCGCTCTTCTCCGTGGTCGCGTCGTTCCCTGATGTGTCGGTTCCTGGTGCGCCCCCGTCCGGGACGAGCCGTCCCGTCGCGTGCAGTCTGCCTCGGCCGAGCCTGGAGCACCAGCCCGCGCGGGGCGCGTACGGGAGCCACCGGGAGCACTGCGCCCCCTGCGCCCCGGCCGGCTCGCACGCTTGTGCCCCAGCTCGCCTTTGAGTGGCCCAAAGATGCGTTTATGCAGGTGGGACGGCATGTCAAACGTGCCTATGCTCGATCTGCCGGCCCGCGCGAGGCGCCGTCGGCGATGAGTGCAAGGAGCCCGGCCGTGAGCATCCCGCCCCAGACCAGAACCGGCGCGACCCTCGACGTCGACCGCAGCGACCCCGCCTACCGCGCATGGCTCAAGGAGGCCGTGCGCAAGGTCCAGGCCGACGCCAACCGCTCGGCCGACACGCACCTGCTGCGCTTCCCGCTGCCCGAGAGATGGGGCATCGACCTCTATCTCAAGGACGAGTCCACCCACCCCACCGGCAGCCTCAAGCACCGGCTGGCCCGTTCGCTCTTCCTCTACGGCCTGTGCAACGGCTGGATCCGCCCGGGCCGCCCGGTGATCGAGGCGTCCAGCGGCTCGACGGCGGTGTCGGAGGCCTACTTCGCGAAGCTGATCGGCGTGCCCTTCATCGCCGTCATGCCGCGTACGACCAGCGCCGAGAAGTGCCGGCTCATCGAGTTCCACGGCGGGCTGTGCCACTTCGTGGACGATTCCCGGAAGATGTACGAGGAGTCGGCCCGCCTGGCGGCGGAGACCGGCGGCCACTACATGGACCAGTTCACCTACGCGGAGCGGGCCACGGACTGGCGCGGCAACAACAACATCGCCGAATCCATCTTCCGCCAGCTGCGCCTGGAGCGGTTCCCGGAGCCGGCCTGGATCGTGGCCACGGCGGGCACGGGCGGCACCTCCGCGACCCTCGCCCGCTACGTCCACTACATGCAGTACGACACCCGGATCTGTGTCGCCGACCCGGACAACTCCTGTTTCTTCGAGGGCTGGACCACCGGCGACCCGGACGTCACCTGCGACTGCGGCTCCCGGATCGAGGGCATCGGCCGGCCCCGCGTGGAGCCCAGCTTCGTGCCCGGCGCGATCGACCGGATGATGAAGGTGCCGGACGCGGCGAGTGTCGCCGCCGTACGCGCGCTGGAGGGCGCCATCGGCCGCAAGGCGGGTGGCTCCACGGGCACCGGGCTGTGGAGCGCGCTGAAGATCGTCGCCGAGATGGTGGCCGAGGGCCGTGCCGGCAGTGTCGTCACCCTGCTGTGCGACCCGGGGGACCGGTACCTCGACAAGTACTACTCGGACGCGTGGCTCGCGGCGCAGGGGCTCGACATCGCGCCGTACACGGCGGCGATCGACGCGTTCCTGACCACCGGCGGGTGGCCGGACTGACGACGGGTCCGCCGCCCGGCGGGCCGCCGCCGTGCGGAGCCGCCGTGCGGGCCTCAGCCCTCCGCGCTCTCGTCCTCGGGCTCGCCCGCCACGACCACCCGCAGGTGCTCGGAGATCTCCGCACGTGCCTCGGCGGGCAGGCCCGCGTCCGTCACCAGCGTATCCACCTGGTCCAGCGTGGCGAAGGAACTCAGGCCCACCGTGCCCCACTTGGTGTGGTCGGCGACCACCACGACCCGGCGCGCGGAGTGCACCAGGCGCCGGTTGGTCTCGGCCTCCGCGAGGTTCGGCGTGGACAGGCCGGCCTCCACCGATATGCCGTGCACCCCGAGGAACAGCAGATCGAAGTGGAGCGCGGCGATCGCCTGATCGGCCACCGGCCCCACCAGCGAGTCCGACGGGGTGCGCACCCCGCCGGTCAGCACCACCGTGGCCGCCCCCTGGCGCTGCCCCGAGGTGCGCTGCGCCCCGTGGAAGACGTCCGCGACCCGCACCGAGTTCGTCACCACGGTCAGGTCGGGCACCTCCAGCAGGTGCCGGGCGAGCGCGTACGTCGTCGTACCGCCGGACAGGGCGATCGCCGCCCCCGGGCCGACCAGCCGGGCCGCGGCGCGCGCGATGTCCTCCTTGGCGGTCGGCTCCAGCCCCGACTTCGCCTCGAACCCCGGCTCGTGCGTACTCGCCTCGACCACCGGCACCGCGCCGCCGTGCACCTTCTCCAGCACGCCCTGGCGGGCCAGCGCGTCCAGGTCGCGGCGCACGGTCATGTCCGAGACACCGAGCTTGCGGGTCAGCTCGTTGACCCGCACCCCGCCCCGGCGCCGGACCTCGTCCAGGATCAGGGCGCGGCGCTGCTCCGCGAGGAGGTTCTGATTCTCGCTCACGTACGCTCCGGTCCTTTCTCCGCCAACCGTCCGACACGTCCGGCGCACCGGCTGCGACCTGGACTTCCGTCCGTTCGGGCCGGGCGCGGGCGCCCCATCCTTTCACGGGGCGGTGCCACGCGCGCCACCACCTCCGGGGCGTCCGTCGTGACCCGGTTCGGGGAGATTCCGTGACGGGGGGTGTACACGGCGGCCCGACCGGCCATCCTGGAGCCCGCACGACACAGACGTCAGGGCGTCACGGGGGATGTGCGAGATGACGGAACGCGCGCAGGAGCAGGCGGCGAAGCAGGACGACGGTCCGTCGCCGGACCGGTACGACGACCGGGCCCCGGGCGATCCGCCCTTAGGCGGCCACGGGGGTGATCACGCGGGCCGCGCCGCCGGGTGGTCCACGGCGCTGGAGACCGATCTGGAACTGCTGGTGCACGGGGTCGGCGGCACCACGCCCGAGAAGATGCTCGGCGATCCGCGCACGGTCCGGGTCTCCGGCGACGACACGGCCGCCGTCTTCCGGCGCACCGAGGACGTCGAAACCGACCGGGCCGACGGGGCCGCGCCGGACGGACGGGAACCACGCGGCGGGCCGGTCCGGGAGGCGTACGTCTGGTGCAACCTCACCTCCGGCGACGGCAGCCGCGCCCTGTGGCTGTTGCTGCTGCCGTTCATGGTCGTCAACCTCGCCCACTGGATGCGCCCCGCCGCGCCCGGCCGGCCGCGCACCGTCCGGCTCTACGGCCTGCTGGTCAGGCTGGCCGCCCTCACCCTGACCGTGCTGCTGGTCGCCGCCGTCTGCGAGGTCGCGCTGGACCTGGTGGCCTGGCAGTGCGCGAACGTCCCCGCGTGCGTACGCCGCCACTCCTGGCTGGGCTTCCTGGCCCCGGCGGCCCCCGGAGCGCCCGCCGGGGCCGGTGGCTGGTGGAGCGCCCCCGGTCGCCGGCTGGCCCTCGCCGCCCTGCTGCCGGCCGCGCTGACCGGCCTGCTCTGGTACCTCTCGCACCGCACCTGGAGCGCCTACGAGTCCCACCGGCCGCTGTCCCCGGACGCCGCCGTGGTGCACACCGGCTCCGCACAGGGCACGGGTCCCGCGGAGGACGCGGGCACCACGCCGGGCGCCGACTCGGCGCGGGCCACCGGCCTCGCGCGGGACACGGGCGCCCCGGCCGCCGGGCCGGGCACCCGCGCCACCGGGCCCGGCGCCGACACCCCGGAGCCGGACCCCGACGGCGGCGCGCTGGCCCGGCCCGGTTTCTGGTACGGACGCCGTCTGGTCGCCCGGCTGCGCGCGGCGCACACCGCGGCCGGGCTGCTCACCGTGGCCGCCGCCGTCACCGTCCCGGCCGCCCGATTCGACCGCCGGCCCGGCGGCCCCGCCGTCCTGGACGCCCTCGGCTGGGCCGTGACCGCGGCCCTGCTCGCCGCCGCGGTCGCGGTGGCCTGGGTGGTCTGCCGCCGGGGCCGCAGCGAGCGCCGCCTCGACCGGCGTCTGGACCGGCACCTGGTCCGCCGCCTGCCGCTCGGCGCGCTCGCCCTGCTCGTGCTCGCCCTGGTGTACACCGGCTGGTCGCGGCCCGGCTGGCAGTCCGCCGGGCGGCTGCCCGGCGCCTGGGCCTTCGGCGGCCTGATGCTGGCCCAGGGCCTGCTCGTCGTCGCCCTCGCGGTCGTGGCCCGGGACCTCTACCGGCGCCGCCCCGACCGGCGCACCGGGATGCGGGGCCTCGGCGGGCCCGCCGTCGCGCTGCTCGCCTGCGCCCTGGCCGGGGTGATGTCCGGCGGGGTCGCCCAGCGCGTCGCCGACTGGCTGGACGGCACCCGGTCCCTGCTCGCCGGCCCGCCCGCCCTGCTGACCTGGCAGTCGTCCGTCATCCCGCCGCTCATCGCGGTGCTGCTGCTCCTGGCCGCCGCCCTCGCGGTGCGCACCGCGAGGGCCGCCCGCGCCGAACGCGCCCGGGTGCGCCGCGAATACCCCGGCGAACCCGAGGACCCGCCCCGCACCCGCGCCATCGCGCACGCCCGCGCCATGGCCACCCTCACCGACCGCGTCCCACTCGTCGTCGCCGTCCTCACCGCCACCACCCTGCTGCTGGGCACGGTCGCGCTGGCCGGCGCCGCGGCCACCGGGAAGACGCCCGACGGCGCGGCCCGCCGCACCCCCCACCTCCTCCAGGCCGTGGCCGAGACCTCCCAGGCGCTCGGCTCCTGGCTGGTCGGGGTCGGCTTCGTGCTCTTCGTGACCTGGGGCAGGCGTGCCTACAAGGACGCCTCGGCCCGGCGCACCATCGGCATCCTCTGGGACGTCGGCACCTTCTGGCCGCGCGCCGCCCACCCCTTCGCCCCGCCCTGCTACGCCGAGCGCGCGGTGCCGGACCTGACCTGGCGCATGGTCACCTGGACCCGGCGCACCGGAGGCCGGCTGGTGCTGTCCGGGCATTCCCAGGGCAGCGTCCTCGCCGCCGCGGCGGCCTGGCAACTCCCGCCGCCCGTGCGCACCCGGGTCGCCCTGCTCACCTACGGCTCCCCGCTGGAGCGCCTGTACGGACGCTGGTTCCCGGCCCACTTCGGCCCGCCGGCGCTCGCCGCCCTGCACCGCGACATCGCCTGCTGGCGCAACCTCTACCGCCGCACCGATCCCATCGGCGGCCCGGTCCGGATCCCCGGCGACACCGTCCCGGAGGTCGACCACGAGCCCCTGCCGGACCCCCGCGCCTACGGCCGCACCCCCGACGACCCGCTCCCGGCCCCGATCCTCGGCCACTCCGACTACCCGTCGGACCCCGCCTTCGCCCGCGAACGGGCGGCCCTCCTCACCCGTCTCCTCCCCGGTCTCCCGGCCCAGCGCTAATCAAGTTTGATCAGTGGCGCGGAGGCGTGTACGCTCCCGGCGTGGTAACTAGTCAAAGTTGATTAGCTACGTGTCGCTCTACCGCCGAAGGAGCCCGCATGACCTTCCTGCCCGACACCGGATACACCCCGACCGCCGAGGACCGCGCGAGCCTGGACGCCTGGTTCGCGGAGTACGACGCGGCCAGCGGCCGGCGCGACGTCCCGCACATGGCGGACATGGCGGTGTTCCCGCTCAACCTCGTCAGCGACGACGCCGCGGGCGACGGCCGGTCGGCGCAGTGGGACCGGGACCGCTTCCTCGCCACCATGACCCACGTGATGGGCGACGGGGACCAGGACATCACCTTCGAGTCCACCCGGACCCCGGTGTTCCTGTCCCCCTCGATGGCCGTGGTCTTCACCGACTCGACCATGACCGCCGACGGTCACTCCCAGCGCCTGCGG
This sequence comes from Streptomyces sp. NPDC029296, assembly GCF_055569255.1. NCBI lineage: Bacteria > Bacillati > Actinomycetota > Actinomycetes > Kitasatosporales > Streptomycetaceae > Streptomyces > Streptomyces sp. NPDC029296. The sequence continues at coordinate 26,021 of NZ_JBVHXT010000032.1, read as the reverse complement.
TACGCCGACATCCTGCTCAGGCGGGACGGGAGGTGGGCCTTCCAGACCATGATCCAGCCCGGCTGGGGAGACAACCTGTAACCCGGCGGGCGAAGGCCGGCCCGAAGCCCGTGCGCGGCTCAGGGCAGCTCGGGCAGGTCCTCCGCGTACAGCAGGGTCAGGTCGTCGGTGGTCGGGTCGGGGAACTGGGCGACGCGGCTCGCGTGCCGCTCCACCATCGCCTCGAACGTCTGCCGGGCGGTACGCCCGTTCCCGAACGCCGGGCCCTTCGGAAGCGCCGCGAAGTACGTCAGCAGCGCCTCCGAGGCGCCCGGCGCCAGCCGGTACTCGTGCTCGTCCGCCTGCTGCCGCACGATCCGCAGCAGTTCGTCGGGGCCGTAGTCCCCGAAGGTGATGGTGCGGGAGAAACGGGAGGCCACGCCCGGGTTGACGGAGAGGAAGCGCTCCATCTCGGCGGTGTACCCGGCGACGATCACCACCACCTCGTCCCGGTGGTCCTCCATCAGCTTCACCAGCGTGTCGATGGCCTCCTTGCCGAAGTCCCGCCCGGCGTCCCGCGGGGACAGCGCGTACGCCTCGTCGATGAACAGCACCCCGCCGCGCGCCCGTTCGAAGGCCTCCTGGGTGCGCAGCGCCGTGGAGCCGATGTGCTCGCCGACCAGATCGACCCGGGACACCTCCACCAGGTGTCCCTTCTCCAGCACGTCCAGCGCGGCGAGGATCTCGCCGTACAGCCGGGCGACCGTCGTCTTGCCGGTGCCGGGGGAGCCGGTGAAGACCAGGTGCCGCTTGACCGAGGCCGCCTTCAGGCCCGCCCGCTGCCGGCGCCGGCCCACCTCGATCATGTCGGTCAGCGCCCGCACCTCGCGCTTGACGCTCTCCAGCCCCACCAGCGCGTCGAGTTCGCCGAGCACGTCCTTCGGCGTCCGCCGCGCCCCGTCGGGCTCCCGGGCGGGGCCGGACGGGGCCCGCTCCTCCGCCCGCTGCCCCGGCAGGGCGCCCAGCAGGCCGGCGGACCGCGGCACCGTCTGCACGGCCGGCTCCCTGGGGGCGGGCGTCCGGGAGGCGGCACTCTCGTCGCTGGTGCAGTCCTCCACGACCGGCCCCGCCCCGGCGCCCGCGTCCGGACCGGCGTCGGCGAACTCGTACCCGCCGCGTGCGCACCGTTCCGTGCGGCACTTGCGCAGCGTCGTGCGGCTGCCGTCGATCACGTGGAAGCCGTAGCCTCCGCTGCCGGTGACCCGGCAGTACAGGAAGGTGCCCCGGCCGCCCGCGGAGACGTAGAAACCGGCCTCGGCGGGCGAGTCGACCGTGCAGCGCTCGACGACCGGGTCGGCGCCCTTGGTGACGATCACCCCCGTCTGGGTGCCCTCCAGGGTGCAGTTGTTCAGCGTGCCGCCGCTGCCGTGGTCGCGGAACCAGGCGCCGGTCGCCGCCTCCCGGATCCGGCAGTCGTCCAGCTGCGCGGTCGCCCCGTCGCTCACCGACACGGCCGTGTTGCGCACCTGCGTCAGATCGCTGTCGACGACGTCCGCGCGGGAGCCGCGGTCCAGGACGAACAGCGCGTCCGGCACGTCGTGCACCCGGCAGGAGTCGAGCACGGCGGTGGCCCCGTCGCTCACCCACACCGCCGGATAGTCGCCGGTGCTGTCGAAGATCTCGCACTGGTTGGCGTCCACCCGGGTCCCGGGGTCCCACACCGACAGGCCGTTGCGCCCGAACCGGCGCACCGTCGTCCGGGTCAGCGTGAGCACCGAGCGGGAGCGCAGGTCGACCGCGTTCTCCGGGATGTCGTGCAGCCGGCAGTCGGCGAGCGTGAGCACCGCGTCGGTGTCCAGGGTGATGCCGTCCGCGGTGGTGCGGTGCACCTCGCAGTCGGTCAGCTGCGCGGTGGCCCGCTGGGTGATCTGCACCCCGGCGCCGCGCACCTCGTAGATCTCGCAGCCCACCGCCTCCAGCGCGGTGTTCTCCCCGGTCACGGTGAGTCCGGTGCCGGAGGCGTGGTGCACCCGGCAGCGCTCCAGCCGCGGCCGGGCCGCGCCGCGGACCGCCACGCCCGCCTGTCCGGCCGCGACGACCTCGCAGTCCTCGAACACCCCGCCGCCGTCGTCGAGCACGGCGATGCCGACGCCGGCCGGATTGTCCACGGTGCACCGGCGCACGGTCGGGCGGGCGCCGCCGCGCACCTCGATGCCGACGGCGGACCGGGTGACGATCCGCACGTCCGTCAGCTCGGGCGTGCCCTCCTCGACCAGCAGCGCGGGCGCCGCCGCGTCCTGGCCCTCCACGTGCACGTCCCGCACCACCGCCGAGGCCCGCACCGTGAGCGGCACCCCGTCCGCGGGCGCGATCCGCACCGAACCGGCCGAGCCCTCGGACCCGCGCAGCGTCACCGCCCGGTGCACGACGAGGTTCTCCCGGTAGGTGCCGGGGGCGATGGTGAGGACGTCGCCGTCGGCGGCGGCCTCCAGGGCGGCGGCGAGCGACGCGTACTCACCCGTGCGGCGCCGCCACCGCGATGTGCCGGTGTGCGTCACCTGGACCGTGCCCTGTGTCATGGCGTTGCCGTGCTCCCACCTCGTCGTCCTGATGGCTCGCCGCCCCTCGCGGCGCTGTTGCCGGTGCCGGGCCGCGACCGTGCCCGGCCCCGCGGACGGGAGCGTGGTCGCCGCTCCCGGGATCCCGCCCGCCCCGGGGGTCACGCACCCACGGGGCGTCGCCGACAGCGCTTCGGCCGCTCCACCGTAGCGTGTGCGTGCGCGGCCGGTTGACCGGAGCGGTCAGGCCGTCAGCTGCCGGTGCCCGCCTTGCCCCAGTCCGGCCCGGCCCGGTCCCACGCCTGGTCCCAGCGTGCGTACCGGCGGCGGACCAGGCGCCATACGGTCACACGCCGGGCGGTCTCGGCCAGGGCCGCGGTCAGCAGGGCCGCGCCGAGCCCCGCGAGCGCGGCGTGCGCCGTCGCCGTGGCGGAGTCCAGCGGGCGGGGCGTCATCCGGCCGTGCGCATCGGTCCAGACCCTGAAGTGGTCGCCCCGGTGCGGGGACTTGAGGTCCGCGAGGACCGGACCGTGCCGCCGGGTGCCGTCCGGACCCGTCCAGTACGCCAGGACCCGGCTGCGGCTCGCGCGCGCGGAGGCCGACTCCGGGTCGGCCTCCGGCAGGGCGCCGCCCAGCTCGCGCACCACGGTGGCCGTGACGAGATGGCGCGCGTGCCGCTGCTGCCGCGCGGACCGCTGGAGCGCGTCCTCGGCGGCGGTCCCGACCAGCCAGCCCGTCACGGGCGCGGCCACGGCGATCAGCAGCAGCGCGACGAGGGCCGCCCACGCCTCGGCCAGATCGGTCGCGCGGCGCAGCGGATTGCGCCGCCAGCGCCACAGCCCGGTGAGTGCCCGCATGTCCCCCCTTCCGGTGCGTCACCACCCCCGGCGGCGGGTGCCCGCCCCGGCCCGGACCGGGAGGGAGCGCCGTCACCCGCGCCGGGACGTCCGGCGTACGCGGCCTTGCACGCATTCCGCACGCCCCCTCAACGACCGGCACCCGGCCCCCGGTTCCCGGTCCGCGCCGGTCACCGCCGGTCGAGCACGCGCACCGGGTCGCCGACGCCGACCGTGCCGGGGGCGAGGGGCACGAGGTTCACCCCGAACAGCAGCTTGCCGCCGGTCCTGCGGTGGCGTGCCAGGGTGTGCAGGGGCTCCCGGCCGCGTACGGCGGTGTCCTGGTCGGTGGTGGTCACCACGCACCGCGCGCTCGGCTTGGCGATCCGGAAGACCACGTCGCCGACGGAGATCCGGCGCCAGCCGTCCTCTGCCCAGGGCTCGGTGCCGGCGACGACGAGGTTGGGCCGGAACCGGTCCATGGGCAGCGGGCCCTCGTGGGCGTGCGGCCCCTCGGCTATCAGGGAGTTCAGCGCGTCGAGCGAGGCGACCGTGGTGACCAGCAGGGGGAAGCCGTCGGCGAAGCTCACCGTCTCGCCGGGCAGGGCGTACTCCGGGTCGACCGGGCGGCGGACGGCCGGATCGTCCATGTGGACCAGGCGCACAGCGGTCCCGAGATAGGCGCTGCACCAGGCGTGCGCGGCGGCTGCGGCCGGGGCCGCCTCCACCTTCGTGCGGAACACGTCCACCGGGATGGCTCCGGACGGCTCCGGCACCTCGACCGTGAGCGGCGCCCGGCCGGGCGCGGACAGCCGGACGCCGCCGCCGGCCAGAGGCTCGGCGGCGGCCAGCGCCAGGCGCGGCGACTCGCGCTGTGTGACGACCTTTCCCCCGTCGTCGATCAACGTCCAGCGCCGGTCGCCGGCCAGACCCCAGGGCTCCACCACGGCCGTCCGGGGTGCGACGCCCCGGAACGCCTTGACCGGATGGACGTGGATCGACTGCACTACGGCGTTTCCCATGCCGACCATCGTGCCAGGCGGCACCGACAGCCGAGGGTGTTGTCAGTAGCCGCGGTACTGCTGGTTGTTGTACGGATCCTGGTAGGGCGCCTGCGCGGGGCGCGGCGCGGCCGGGCGCATGGCCTCGTACCCGTTGCCGCCCTGCGCCATCGGCCGCTGCTGCTGCGGGGCCTGCGGGCCGGGATAGCCGCGCGGGGCGCTCGCCTGCTGCGGGATGTACGCCGTGGGCGCCTGCTGCAGCGGTGCCGGCTGCGGCGCCTGCGGATAGCCGTAGGCCGGGGGCTGCGCGGACGGGGCCGCCGGGAGGGCGGGCAGGGCCGACGGCAGGGCGGGCAGGCTGCTGCCTGTGTCGTAGGCGGCGGGGACCCGGATCGGGGCGATCTGCGGCGTGCCACGCTCGGCGACGAGCGAGTCGTAGATCGGGGTCTCCTTGAAGGAGGCGGAGTAGTAGCCGCCACCATAAGTGGAGCGGGGGGAGGTCATGGCACATAAGTTAAGCCCACGATGTGCTGGTTGGGGAGACCGATAAGAGGGTTGTTTTCCGTGTCGTCGGTAGTCTGACACCCCCAATACGAGCGAACATGGCAAAAAGGGACACTGCTCGACGTTTGGATCGCGTAAAGGCCGAGTTCCTTCGGTGTTACCGGCGGTTGACCGGCGATCTTCCTGTGCCGTTCCTGGGCGTGCGCCCAGGCCCGGAATAGGTTGTGCGGGTAGGGACCGCACGGGCCGAGAAGATCCGGACCGAAGGGCGGAACGCGCCGAGCCGACATGTGATGGGGGCGGACATGACCATGCTGAAGGGGTCCAACACGCAGGTGCCGACCACGGCGCTGCGCGTCGAACTGGGCTGGCGCGCCGGTCCCGGGGTGCCGGACGCCGATGCCTCGGCGCTGCTGCTCACCTCGGGAAAGGTCCGCTCCGACGAGGACTTCGTCTTCTACAACCAGCCCGCCCATCCCTCCGGCGCGGTACGCCACGAGGGCAAGCGGGCGGCCCGCGGACGTGTCACCGACACCCTGCTGGCCGACCTCGCGCGCGTGGAGGGCGACATCGAGCGGATCGTCCTCGCCGCCTCCGCCGACGGCGGCACGTTCGGACGGGTCCCGGACCTGTACGTCGAGGTGACCGACGCCGCCTCGGGCCGGGTGGTCGCCCGCTTCGACAACCCCGGCGCGACGGTGGAGACGGCCTTCGTGCTCGGCGAGCTCTACCGCCGCCAGGGCGGCTGGAAGTTCCGGGCCGTCGGCCAGGGGTACGACAGCGGACTCGAGGGGCTGGCGCGGGACTTCGGCATCACCGTGGACGAACCCCAGCGCGCCGCACCCCCCGCGGCCCCCGCCCCGGTCACCCCGCCGCCCCGCCCCGCCGCGGCCCCGCCGCCTCCCACGGCGGCACCGGTGTCGCCCTCGTCCCCCGCCGCGGTCCCGCCACCGCCGTCCGCCGCCCCGCCCGCACCCGCCGCGCAGCCGGTCCGGCTGTCCAAGGTCACGCTCACCAAGGCGGCCCCCTCCGTCTCGCTCGCCAAGCAGGGCGGCACCTCCGGCGCCATGCGGGTCAACCTCAACTGGCAGATGCGCAAGCAGTCCACGAGCTGGCTCAACCGGCTGAGCGGCCAGGGCGGCGTCGACCTCGACCTCTGCGCGCTGTACGAACTCGCCGACGGCCGCAAGGGAGTCGTCCAGGCCCTCGGCAACGCCTTCGGCTCGCTGAACCGGCCGCCGTACATCCATCTCGACGGCGACGACCGCACCGGAGCCGTGGCCCGCGGCGAGAACCTCACCATCAACCTCGACCACACAGGCGACTTCCGGCGCATCCTCGTCTTCGTCACCATCTACGAAGGCGCCCGCTCCTTCGCCGACCTGAACGCCACCGTCACCCTCCAGCCGCAGCACGGCGCCCCCATCGAGTTCTCGCTCGACGAGTGCACCGTCGCCTCCCCGGTGTGCGCGCTGGCCCTGATCACCAACACCGGCGGCGACCTCCTCGTCCGGCGCGAGGCGCGGTACCTGGTCCCGGAGCGCGGTTCGAGCCCGCAGCGGACCATGGACCGCGCCTACGGCTGGGGCATGGACTGGACGCCCGGCCGCAAGTGACCCGCCCGTCTCCGGCCGGGCTCAGCCCTCCTCGGGCACGGCGTCCGGCCGGGCGTAGGTACGGCCCTTCCAGGCGGCCCCGCGCCCTCGGTAGTGCTGCACGGCCGAGTCGACCGTCATCAGCAGGTACAGCGACGCGGTGAACGGCAGCAACGGCGCGAGCCACGGCGGCTGCCCGTAGTAGCGCAGCATCGGCAGATACGTCCCCGCCATCACCGCCCACGCCGCCGCCCCGACGAGCGCGGTCGCCGCGTCACCGCCGGCCGCGCCCACGACCACGGCGGCCGGCGGCACCAGGTACACCAGGGCCAGCCCGGCGACCGTACCGAGGAGCAGCAGCGGGTTGTGCCGCAGCTGGGCGTAGGCGCTGCGCGAGACCATCCGCCACAGGTCGCGCAGGCGGGGATAGGGCCGCACGCTGTCCACCCGCTCGGCCAGCCCCAGCCAGACCCGGCCGCCCGCGCCCCGCACCGCGCGCGCCAGCGCCACGTCGTCGATCACGGCGTGCCGGATGGCGTCCGGGATGCGCGCCCTCTCCGCCGTGTCCGTGCGCAGCAGGACGCACCCGCCCGCCGCCGCGGCCGTCCGCGAGCCCTCCCGGCCGATCCACCGGAAGGGGTACAGCTGCGCGAAGAAGTACACGAAGGCCGGCACCACCAGCCGCTCCCACAGGCTCGCCACCCGCAGCCGCGCCATCTGCGACACCACGTCGAAGCCGCCCGCCCCGGCCGCCGCCACCAGCTCGCGCAGGCTGTCCGGCGCGTGCGCGATGTCCGCGTCCGTCAGCAGCAGGTACTCCGGGTCACGCGCGCGTGCCAGCCCGATGCCGTACCGCACCGCCCACAGCTTGCCCGTCCAGCCCGCCGGCGGCTCACCGGGCGAGCCCACCGTCAGCGGCAGCCCGCCGTGCCGCCGGGACAGCTCCCGGGCCAGCTCCCCCGTGCCGTCCGTGCTGCCGTCGTCCACCAGGAAGACCTCGGCCCGCCCCGGATAGTCCTGCGCCAGCAGCGACGGCAGACTCTCCGGCAGCACGGCGGCCTCGTCCCGGGCCGGGACGACCACACAGACCGACGGCCACGCCTCCGGTTCCCGGCGCGAGGGCAGCCGGACGTCCGTGCGCCAGAAGAAGCCCTGGCCGAGCAGCAGCCAGGCCCAGGCGGCCAGTGATACGACGGTGATCCACAAGTACGCGTCCACGGCGGCAGTCTGCCCCACCGGCACGGGCCCGTGAGAGGGCATCGTCTATCGTGGCCGGGTGAAGATCGCGCTCATGGACTCCGGAATCGGCCTGCTCCCCGCCGCCGCCGCGGTACGCCGGCTGCGGCCCGACGCGGATCTGGTGCTGTCCTGGGACCCGGACGGCATGCCCTGGGGACCGCGCACTCCCGAAGACATCACCGAGCGGGCCATCGCCGTCGCCGGGGCCGCCGCCGCGCACGATCCCGACGTGCTGATCGTCGCGTGCAACACGGCCTCCGTGCACTCCCTGCCCGCGATGCGGGCGCGCTTCGAGCCGGCGCTGCCGATCATCGGCACCGTACCGGCGATCAAGCCGGCCGCCGCGGGCGGCGGGCCCGTCGCGATCTGGGCGACCCCGGCCACCACGGGCAGCGCCTACCAGCGCGGCCTGATCGAGCGGTTCGCCGACGGCGTGGCCGTCACCGAGGTGGCCTGCCCCGGTCTCGCGGACGCCGTGCACCACGCCGACGACGCCGCGATCGACGCCGCGATCGCCTCGGCCGCCTCCCGCACCCCGGACGACGTGGCCACGCTCGTGCTGGGCTGCACCAACTACGAGCTGGTCGCGGAGCGGATCCGCGCGGCCGTCCAGCGGCCCGGCCGCCCGCCGCTCGCGCTGCACGGCACCGCCGGGGCGGTGGCCGCCCAGGCACTGCGCCGGATCGGGGTGGAAGCGGCCCCGGACGCCGTCGCCGACACCACCCTCACCGTGCTGCTGAGCGGTCGCGAGGCGACGCTCCCGGACACGGCGCTGTCCTACGACGAAGGCCGCTTCCTGCGCTCCGTCAGCCCGGTCCGCTGACCGGCGCGGCAGGCACGCGCCGCCCGCCGCCGGGCCGTGCGCCGTGCGCTGCACCCTCCTCGGGCGGTGAAACCCGGGTAACCTCATAGACATGAGGGACCACCCCGACGCCGACGGAACGCTCCCCCCGGTCTGGAAGGGACGCGCCACCAACCGGGTGCAATGGCTGTTCGCGCTCGTCGGCGCCGCCTGCATGGCGCTCGGCATCGAGCTGGCCGTGGACTCGGCCTGGACGTCCGGCGTCGCCGCGCTGGTGATGTCCGTCGTCGGCTGCATCGCGGCCGGCCTGCTGGTGCTCTTCGGGACGCTCGCCTTCGTACACGTCGATCTCAAGCTCGACCGGGAGTGCCTCGAAGTGCGCTGCGGCCACATCGGGCTGCCGCGCCGCCGCATCCCGCTCTCGCACGTGGCGGGCGCCGACTTCGACGCCCACGTCACCCCCCGGCAGTGGGGCGGCTGGGGCTACCGCTGGCGTCCCGAGAAGGGCACCGCCGTCGTCGTCCGCCGTGGCGAGGGCATCGTGCTGCGCCTGTGGGACGGCCACACGTTCACCATCACCGTGGACAACGCGGAGTCCGCGGTCCGGCTCATCAGGGACCGCCTCCGCACGATCCGGCCGGGAACGGCGGGCTGAGCCGGCACGCGCGCGTGCGGGACGCCCGGGTGGCCTGCCGCCGCTGACGGGGCTCCCCGGCGCGGGTCACGGTGACCACGGCCGGGCCGTCGCCCAGCCCGCCAGGAGGCCGGCGCCCGCCGTCACCGGCGTGAAGCTCAGCGCGTTGCTCACCGAGGCGAGCGCGGCCAGCGCCGTCAGGGCCGCGCCCGCGGTGAGGGCGACCGGCGTGGGGCGCGCGGTGCGCCACAGCGCGTACAGGACCCAGCAGAACACCGCGGCCAGCAGCGACACCCCGACGAGGCCCTGCTCGGCCGCCTGCTGCAACGGGGCCGAGTGCGGTCTGCCGTCGGCCGGCAGCGTCGGTGCGCCGGTGCCGGCCGGCTCGCCGAACCGGCCGGGCCCGACGCCGAGGCCGCGGTGGTGGTCCGCCAGCCGCAGGGCGTCCTGCCACTGCGGCACCCGGTGCGAGGGGAACCAGCCGCCGAACGCCCCGGCGAGCCCGCCGGGCAGCGCGCCCGCGGCGACCGCCCAGATCACGGCCGTCACCACGACGGCCGCCCCCGCGAGCCCCGCCAGCCACCAGCCCCGGCCGCGCGCCGAGCCCGCGGCCAGCGAGCACAGCAGAACGGCCCCGCCGGCCACGCACCCGGCCGGCGACCCCAGCAGCAGCCCGGCCGGCACGGTGGCGCAGGCCAGCGCCGCCGGCCCGAGCCGGAGCGCCGGCACGCCCGTCGCCCACGCGGCACAGCACGCGGCCCCGGCGGCCAGCGCCAGCAGCGCGGCCGTGCCGCCGACGGGCCCGAGCGGGCCGGCGTACCAGGGGCCGGGGGAGAGCCGGGGCAGCGTCACCGCCAGGACCAGCCCCGCCGCCGCGCCGGCGCAGGGCGCGGCCACCGGCAGCAGCGCGCCGGACACCCGGCCCCCCGCGTACCCCGCGGCCAGGGCGAGCACCGCGAGCAGCACACCCTCCGGCCGCCCGCCATGGACCGCCGCGGTGATCAGCGACCACCCGGCGCAGGCTCCCAACAGGATCATGCCCGTCCCGTCGGAAACGTTTCTTCGCGCGCAATAGGCATCCGCACCGCACGTACCGGCCGCGGACTGCGTCCCCGTCGACCCCACCCGTCGCCCCTCGTACCCGGTCCCCCGACCTTGGCAGGCCCCGGCCGCGGGCCGGTGACCGGCCGGGCCGCCGAGGCTGGGCACACCGTAACGGCTGGGAAGCGCTTTGGGGACGAGATGCGGAGGAACGGCATGATTCCGCTGGTCCGGCACCCGCCCCGGCCGGGCACGGCGGGCGCGCGACCGGCCGGGGCGGGTGCCCGGCCGACCCCGGCCGGCCACGCGCCGCGACCGTCCCGCGGCCCGGCTCTCCGCGGTGCGCGGCGGGGCGGCCCGGCGCTCGGTCCGGTGCCGGCTCGCCGAGGGTTGTCGCTGGTGAGCGGCCGGTCGCGGGCGCCGATGGCCGCTGTCGAGGGCGGAGCCGGCCGCCGTACACTCACCCGGGTGACCGTCACCGCAACCTCCGTGGACCAGCCGGACCAGCCCGACCGGCTCCGGCCGCGCCCCGCGTCCTCCGCGCGCCGTGGCCGATTGAGGCGTCTGGTCCCGGCCGTCGCCGCCGTGCTCTGCGGAGTGCTGCTCTACGTCAGCTTCCCGCCGCGGACCCTGTGGTGGCTCGCCCTGCCCGCGTTCGCCGGTTTCGGCTGGGTGCTGCGCGGCCGGAGCTGGAAGGCCGCCCTCGGCCTCGGCTATCTGTTCGGGCTGGGCTTCCTGCTGCCGCTGCTGGTGTGGACGAGCGTGGAGGTCGGGCCCCTGCCCTGGCTGGCCCTGGTCGCCGCCGAGGCGGTCTTCGTCGCCCTGGCCGGCGTCGGTGTCGCCGCCGTCTCCAGGCTGCCCGCCTGGCCGGTGTGGGCCGCCGCCCTGTGGACGGCGGGCGAGGCGGCCCGCGCCCGCGTGCCCTTCGACGGCTTCCCCTGGGGCAAGATCGCGTTCGGTCAGGCGGACGGCGTCTTCCTGCCGCTCGCCGCGGTGGGCGGCACACCCGTGCTCGGCTTCGCGGTCGTCCTGTGCGGCTTCGGCCTGTACGAGGCCGGGCGGCTGATCGCCGAGCGGCGGCGCACCCGGACCGTACGGCGCGCCGCCGCGACCGCCGCGCTGCTCAGCGTCGCCGTGCCCGTGGCGGGCGCGCTCGCGGCCCGCGCGCTGGTGAGCGACCGGGCCGAGAACGGCACCGCGACCGTGGCGCTCGTCCAGGGCAATGTGCCGCGTGCCGGCCTGGAGTTCAACGCCCAGCGGCGGGCGGTGCTCGACTACCACGCGCGCGAGACGCACAAGCTCGCCGCCGACGTCCGGGCGGGCAAGGCGGCCAGACCGAACTACGTGCTGTGGCCGGAGAACTCCTCCGACATCGACCCCTTCGAGAACCCGGACGCCGCCGCCGTCATCGACCAGGCGGCCAGGGACATCGGCGTGCCCGTCTCCGTCGGCGGTGTGGTGGAGCGGGACGGCAGGCTGTTCAACGAGCAGATCCTCTGGGACCCGGCCAAGGGCCCGACGCAGACCTACGACAAGCGGCAGATCCAGCCCTTCGGCGAGTTCCTCCCGCTGCGCTCGCTCGTCGGCGCGATCAACAAGAGCTGGACCGAGATGGCCCGCCAGGACTTCACCCCGGGCACCGAGCCGGGCGTGTTCGACATCGCCGGCACGAAGGTGGGCCTGGCCACCTGCTACGAGGCCGCCTTCGACTGGGCCGTGCGCGACACGGTGACGCACGGCGCGGAGATGATCTCCGTGCCGAGCAACAACGCCACCTTCGACCGCAGCGAGATGACCTACCAGCAGCTCGCCATGTCCCGCGTCCGCGCCGTCGAGCACAGCCGCACCGTGACCGTGCCGGTGACCAGCGGGGTCAGCGCGGTGATCCTGCCGGACGGCCGGATCACCCAGAAGACCGGCATGTTCGTGCCCGCCTACCTGGTCCAGAAGGTGCCGCTGCGCACGTCCACGACGCCCGCCACCGAGCTGGGCACCCTCCCGGAGCTGGCGCTGGTGCTGGTCGCCGCGGGAGGCGTCGGCTGGGCGATCGGCTCCGGCCTGCGCGCCCGGCGCACCGGGGACGCGTAGCCGCGCGCTCGGTCGCGGAGCGGCGTGCGGGCGGCGTACGCCCTGCCGTGCGGCCGACGGGGGGTGGTGTACGTCCCGCCCGTCCGGCTGCGGGAGCACGCGCCCGGGACGGCCGTGTGCGGTACGACCGTCGTACGACCCGGGAAACGACCGGGGTGCCCGGCGCCGGCCGCTAGGGTCGGATCATGGCTATCCCCGATTTCCTCCGCACGCTCAGGGCCTGTGCCGGGCAGCAGCTGATCTGGCTGCCCGGGATCAGCGCGATCGTCTTCGACGACGAGGGCAGGGTGCTGCTCGGCCGGCGGACGGACACCCGCAAGTGGTCGGTGATCGGCGGCATCCCCGAGCCGGGCGAGCAGCCCGCGGCCTGTGCGGTGCGGGAGGTCTTCGAGGAGACGGCGGTGCGCTGTGTGGCCGAGCGGGTGGTCCTGGTGCAGGCGTTGCCGCCGGTTACCTACCCCAACGGCGACATCTGCCAGTACATGGACATCACCCTCCGCTGCCGTGCGGTCGGCGGTGAGGCCCGGGTCAACGACGACGAGTCGCTGGAGGTCGGCTGGTTCGCGGTGGACGCGCTGCCCGAGCTGAACGAGTTCGGCCTCTTCCGGATCAAGCAGGCCATGTCCGATGCCCCCACATGGTTCGACCCTATGACTGTCGGCTGAAGTATGGGGGGCGACCATATGGGGTGAGGATGGGCTTCCACTTAGGGTCGGCCCATGACCTCGCCGACCCCTCTGCCCGCCGCCTCCCCGCCCGGTACCGCCCGCACGCCCGGCTCCGCTCCCGGGGACAGACCCGCGTCCGTGCCGGGGTCCGTCCCCGTCCCCGTGCCCGGCCCGGGCCCCCGGCCCCAGCCCCTCGCCCTCGACCTCGGCGGCCGGACCGCGCTCGTCACCGGGGCCGCCGGGGGCATCGGCCGGGCCTGCGCGCTGCGGCTGGCCGCCGCCGGGGCCGAGGTGCGCGCCGTCGACCGGGACGCGGAGGGCCTGGACGAGCTGGTCCGGGAGGCGGAGCGGACCGGCGGCCTCGCGGGCGCCGTCGTGCCGCGGGTCGTGGACCTCACCGACCTGGACGCCGCCGAACGCGCCGCCGCCGGCACGGACGTCCTGGTCAACAACGCCGGGCTGCAACTCGTACGGCCCATCGAGGAGTTCCCGCCCGAGGTGTTCCACACGGTGCTGACCGTGATGCTGGAGGCACCCTTCCGCCTCATCCGCGGCGCCCTCCCGCACATGTACGCGCAAGGCTGGGGCCGGATCGTGAATGTGTCCTCCGTCCACGGGCTGCGCGCCTCGGCCTACAAGGCCGCCTATGTGGCCGCCAAACACGGCCTGGAAGGACTGTCCAAGACGGCCGCGCTGGAGGGCGCTGCCCACGGTGTGACCTCGAACTGTGTGAACCCGGCCTATGTGCGCACCCCACTGGTCGAGAAGCAGATCGCCGACCAGGCGCGGGCGCACGGCATCCCCGAGGAACGCGTGGTGTCCGAGGTGCTGCTGAAGGACAGCGCGCTGCGACGGCTCATCGAACCCGAGGAGGTCGCCGAGGCCGTGGCCTATCTGTGCAGTCCGCAGGCGTCCTTCGTCACCGGTACCTCGCTCGTCCTGGACGGCGGGTGGACGGCCCACTGACCGGCCCGCCGCGCTCTGCCCGGACGGCGGGCGGACGGCCCGGCACCACCGGCTCCGGGAGTTTTCCACAGGCCTGCCGGGCCGGTGGCCGATACGGAATCCTGTGACCATGTCCCGCGATCACCTCCAGCCGGCGCCCGTCGGCAGCGTCGAGGTCCCGTACCTCGACCTGCTGGCCCGCGACGCCTCCGTAGAGGCCTTCGAGCAGCCCGTCCTGCGCGCCCGAGCCGCCGCCGAGCCGGCCGGCCGGGTCGCAGCACTGGAAGAGGCCAGACTGCTCGCCCTGCGCGTGCGCGCCGAACTGGAGGGACGGCGGCGGCGCGAGGCGGAGCTCTCGGCGCTCTTCGAGACCGCCCACGACCTCGCCGGACTGCGCGACGTGGACGCCGTGCTCCAGGCGATCGTGCAGCGCGCCCGCTCCCTGCTCGGCACGGACGTCGCCTACCTCAGCCTCAACGACCCGGCCCGCGGCGACACCTACATGCGGGTCACGGAGGGTTCCGTCTCCGCCCGCTTCCAGCAACTGCGCCTCGGCATGGGCGAAGGGCTCGGCGGACTCGTCGCCCAGACCGCGCGGCCGTACGTCACCGACGACTACTTCGAGGACGCCCGCTTCCAGCACACGCACGCCATCGACGCCGGCGTCCGCGACGAGGGCCTGGTCGCCATCCTCGGCGTGCCCCTGATGCTCGGCCCGCACGTGATCGGCGTCCTGTTCGCGGCCGACCGGCGGGCACGGGTCTTCGAACGCGGGCAGATCGCCCTGCTCGGCTCCTTCGCCGCCCTCGCCGCGGCGGCCATCGACACCGCCAACCTGCTCACCGAGACCCGCACCGCCCTGGCCGGCCTGGAGCGCGCCAACGAGATCATCCGGGACCGCAGCGCCGTCATCGAGCGGGCGTCGGAGGTCCACGACCGGCTCGCCGAACTCGTCCTGCGCGGCGGCGGGGTCCACGACGTGGCCGCCGCCGTCTCCCAGGTCCTCGACGGCACCGTGACGTTCACCGAGGCCGCGGCGGCACCGGCCGAGGCGCTGGAGGCGTCCCGCGCCGAGGGACACGCCGTACGGCACGGCAAGGACTGGATCGCCGCCGTGGCCGCGGGCGGCGAACTCCTCGGCGCCCTGGTGCTGCGCGGCCACCCCGGCCTGGACCCGGTCGACCAGCGCACCCTGGAGCGGGCGGCGATGGTCACCTCCCTGCTGCTGCTCGCCCGCCGCTCCGCCGCCGAGGCCGAACAGCGGGTGCGCGGCGAGCTGCTGGACGACCTGCTCGACGCGCGCGACCGGGACCCCCGCCTGCTGCGCGAACGCGCCGGCCGCCTCCGGGCCGACCTGGACGCCACCCATGTCGTGCTCGCCGCCCGCCTCGACGGCCCGGCGGCCGACGCCGACGAGGAGGCCGCGGCCCGCCGCCGGCTGTGGTCCGCCGCCTCCCACCTGGCCGCCACCCGGCAGGGCCTGGCCGCGGCCCGCGACGGCGGCACCGTCCTGCTGCTGCCGCTCGGCGCCGCCGACAGCGCCACCGAGGTGGCCCGCCGCACCGCGCGCCACCTGGGCACGGCCGTCCACCAGCCGGTCACCGTCGGCGCCTCCGCGCCCGTCACCGACCTCGCCCGGCATCCCGAGGCCGTGGCCGCCGCCTACGCCGAGGGCCGTCGCTGCCTGGACGCGCTGCGCCTGCTGGGCCGGGCCGGGGACGGCGCGGCGGCCGAGGACTTCGGCTTCCTCGGCCTGCTCCTCGCGGGCGAACGGGACATCGCCGGCTTCGTCGAGCGGACCATCGGCCCGGTGGTGTCGTACGACGAACGGCGCGGCACGGAACTGGTGCGCACCCTCGCCGCCTACTTCGAGGGCGGGATGAGCCCGGCGCGCACCAAGGACGCGCTGCACGTCCATGTGAACACGGTGGCCCAGCGACTGGAGCGGGTGGGCCGCCTGCTGGGCGCCGACTGGCAGAGCCCGGCCCGCGCCCTGGAGATACAACTGGCCCTGAGAATCCACCGGTTGTCGAGGGCGGCACGGCACTGACCGGCCCCGTGCGAGGGGCCGGCCGGTGCGGGTGGGGGCGGGTGCGGACGCGGGCCGCGGCGCCGGTCAGCGCGTCCGCGCCCGGGCGGCCGGGCGCGCGCCGGAGGGCTCGCCGTCCTCGTCCGCGATCCGGCCCAGATCCCGGTGCCGCGTCTCGCGCGCGAGCCCCACGGCGACCAGGGTCAGCACCGCGGCGCCGATCACGTACAGCGCGATCGGGGTGGAGCTGTCGTAGTCGGAGAGCAGCGCGGTGGCGATGAGCGGGGCGGGCGCGCCGGCCGCCACGGAAGCGAACTGGGCGCCGATGGACGCGCCCGAGTACCGCATCCGGGTCGCGAACATCTCCGCGAAGAACGCGGCCTGCGGTGCGTACATGGCGCCGTGCAGCACCAGGCCCACGGTCACGGCCAGGATCAGGTACCCGAACGACCCGGTGTCCACGAGCGCGAAGAACGGGAACATCCACAGCCCGACACCGGCCGCGCCCAGCAGGTACACCGGCCGCCGCCCGACCCGGTCGGACAGCGCGCCCCAGGCCGGGATGACGGCGAAGTGCACGGCGGAGCCGATGAGTACGGCGTTGAGCGCGGTCTGCTTGGAGACGCCGGCCGAGGTGGTGGCGTAGACGAGGATGAACGCGGTGATGACGTAGTAGCTGATGTTCTCCGCCATCCGGGCGCCCATCGCCACCAGGACGTCCCGCCAGTGGTGGCGCAGCACGGAGACCAGCGGCGGCTGCTCGTCCGCCTGGGCCCGCCGTGCCTCGGCCCGCTCCAACGCCTCCTTGAAGACGGGGGATTCGTCGACGGAGAGCCGGATCCACAGACCGACGAGCACGAGCACCCCGGAGAGCAGGAACGGGATCCGCCAGCCCCAGCTGCCGAAGGCGTCGTCGGACAGCACGGCGGTGAGCAGCGACAGCACACCGGTCGCGAGCAGCTGCCCGGCCGGGGCACCGGTCTGCGGCCACGACGCCCAGAAGCCGCGCCGCCGCGCGTCGCCGTGCTCCGACACCAGCAGGACGGCTCCGCCCCACTCGCCGCCGAGCGCGAAGCCCTGCACCAGCCGCAGCGCGGTGAGCAGCAGCGGCGCGGCGCTGCCGACGGTGGCGTGGGTGGGCAGCAGCCCGATCGCGAACGTCGCCCCGCCCATCAGCACCAGGCTGAGCACCAGCAGCTTCTTCCGCCCCAGCCGGTCACCGTAGTGCCCGAACACCAGCGCCCCCAGCGGGCGGGCGGCGAACCCGACGGCATACGTCAGGAACGACAGCAGCGTCCCGACGAGAGGATCGGAGCCCGGAAAGAACAACTTGTTGAACACCAGCGCGGCGGCGGAGCCGTACAGGAAGAAGTCGTACCACTCGATGGTGGTCCCGATGAGGCTGGCGGCGACGATCCTCGGGAGGCTCGCGGGGGGTGGGGGAGCGGTGGTTCCGGATGCCATGTGCGCCACTTCCTCGTGTGCGGTGGGGACGGGTACGTGTCGGCACACGGTAGGAACCCGCAGGTCAGGGGCACATGTGGTGGGGCACCATAGTTCAGGGGGCGGGTATGCGTGCGGCCACCATGCCGACGGGACCAGCGGCTGTCGTCTTCGTCAACTACACCCCCTCTCGCGAGGTGCGCTTTCCGATCGCCATAGAACAGAACGGCGGGTTCCGCGCCAGGCACTGAAAGGCTGACGAAGCGGCGAGTTGCGATCACCCGGATGGCGGAGCACGCTGGAAACGGTCCCAGTTCGAGGCGTTCCCCATTCGTTGCGGCTCCGCCCACCCCGGCATCGAGGGGCGACCATGCATGAGGTCCCTGACGGAATACCGACTCTCACGTACTCGCTGGAAGAGGCCCGGATAACGGCGATCGGCCCGAGTTCCTACGCGGTACGGCAACCCCTGGGCCCGATCAAAGGTTTTGCCGACCTTGACCTCCTCGGAGGTCCGCTGGCACCCGTGGGCGCCAATTCGCGAGCGTTCGCGTCCATCGGGGAGGTGCCGCCAGGCGGCGGGCCGAAGTTCCTGGGTGCCGCGAAAATCAGCATCCTGAATATCGCGCCCCGGCAAAACAGTGTTTTCATGCGTATCTTCATCGACTGGCCCAGTGAGCTGCCGACCTCCGTCGACATTCTGGTCGTCAACGACTGACGCGCTCAGTGCCCGTCGGTCCGCTCGGTGCCCCGGCGCGGGCGGAGCAAGGTTGCCGCCATGAGCGCGGTGCCGGCCAGGCCCACCGCCGCGATCACCGACACCGCGGTGAAGCCCCGGTCGTAGGCGTGCTGTGCCGAGTGCAGCACCTCGCGGGCGGTCCGGGACGGGACGTGCGTCATGACGTCCTCCGCCGCGGCGAACGACTCCCGTGCCCGGGCCCGTTGCTCTCCGGACAGGCCCGGCACCCGCGGCAGGCCCGTGCGGTACACGGCGGTCAGGACGGTGCCGAGGACGGCGACACCGAGTCCCGCGCCGAGTTCGAAGGACGTCTCCTGGATGGCCGCCGCCTCCCCGGACCGCTCGGGCCGCGCGGCGCCCATGATGGAATCGGCGCCCAGGGTCATGACGATGCCGGCGCCGTACCCCGCGGCGAGCAGCGGGACGAGCAGGACGCCGTAGTGCGCGGTGTCGCCGACGGCCGCGATGGCGGCGTACGCGACGGCGAACAGGGAGAGCGCGCCGGTCAGCGCCCAGCGGTTGCCCCACCGGTTCGCCGCCCAGGGGGCCGTGACCGCACCGAGGGCGTTGGCGCCCGCCAGCGGCATCAGCGCGAGCCCGGCACGCAACGGCGAGTAATCGCCCACCTGCTGGAGCCACTGGGTGAGGAAGAACAGCAGGGCGACATAGCTGCCGAAGCAGCCGATGACACACAGCGTGGCGGTGGTGAAACGGCGTTCGCGGAAAAGGGTGAAGTCCAGCAGCGGTTCGGCGATGCGTCGTTGCCGCCGGACGAAGGCGTAGATCAGGGCGCTCCCGGCGAGTCCGGTGACGACGATCACGGTGTTCAGCCCGGCGTGTTCGCCGGCCTGCTTGAGCGCGTAGACGACGCCCGCCAGACCGGCGACCGACAGCGCGACGCTGGCCACGTCCCAGCGGCGGGGTTCGGGGTTGCGCGACTCGGGGATGACGCGGGCACCGACGGCGAGGATCACGACGATGATGGGGACGTTGATGAGGAACACCGCTCCCCAGCCCCACTTCTCGGTGACCAGACCGCCCGCCAGCGGACCGATGGTGGCCCCGACGCTGTGCGCGGAGGTCCAGATGCCGAGGGCGATGGCGCGCTCGCGGTCGTCGGGAAAGACCACCCGGATGATGGCCACCGTGGACGCCATGATCATCGCCGCGCCGACACCGAGCGCGGCTCGGGCCGCGATGAGCTGTGCGGTCGAGGTCGAGAAGGCGGCCGCGGCGGAGGCGACGCCGAAGGTGACGAAGCCGCTGAGCACCATGCGGCGCCGGCCGATGCGATCGCCGAGGGTGCCGCAGGTCACCAGGAGGGCGGCGAGCGTCAGGGAGTAGACGTCGACGATCCACAGCAACTGGGCGGGGCTCGGCTCCAGGTCCCGGCTCAGGCTCGGCACCGCCACATGCAGGACGGTGAGGTCGATGCCGCACAGGAACAGGCTGCCCGACACCACGGCCAGGACCAACCACCGCTGACGCGCGGGGAGGTCCGGCCGCACCGGCCCCCCGGCGTTCGTCGAACGGTCCGCACTCTTCTTCCCGTCGGCTGATCCGGCCGCGGCGGGCGCCTTGCTCTCCGTCATGTTCTCAGCTTCCGTAAGTACCGACGCGGCCTGCAAGTACGGTCATTCGTGTCACCTAGTACCACGCTGTATACCAATGGAGGTCAGGGATGCGTTCCAAGGTGGAGGAAGCCTCGGATCACTGTGCGGTCGAGTTCGCGATGGAACTGCTCGGCGGCCGTTGGAAACTGGCCATTCTCAAACAGCTGGTCTCGGGCACGCACCGGTTCGGCGAGTTGCGGCGTGCGCTGCCGGGCGTCACCCAGCGCATGCTGACCCGCCAACTGAGGGAGCTGGAGGCGGACGGGCTGGTGGAGCGGACCGTGTACCGGGAGGTGCCGCCGCGGGTCGAGTACGCCCTCACCGACGTCGGCCACACGCTGGACTCCATCACGGAGCGACTGGACGCGTGGGGCCGCTGGTACCGCGACACGGTGCGCTGTGACGCGTCGTCCGGTCCCGGTGCGTCCGCCTGACCGGGGGACGGCGGCGGCTGCGCCGGGACCGGACGGCCGGCTGTCGCGGGGCGCGGTGGACCTCGTCGGGGGCGCCCCGGGAGGCCGGCTCAGAACTCCGCGAGGTTCTGCCGCAAGGTGTGGCCGGGCGTGTACGCGGCCCGGGTCAGTCCGCGGCGCTGGAGCGCCGGCACGAGTCCGTCGGTGACATCGGCGACCCAGCGGCGGTTCAGCCGGAGCACCGGGGTGGTGAGCATGAACCCGTCACCGCCGACCTCTTCCATCACCTCGCCCATCCGCGCCGCCACCTGGTCGGGCGTGCCGATGAGTTCCACCGAGGAGACCAGCCCGCCGGCGGCGTCCATCACCAGTTCCCGCAGTGTCTTGCCGCTGCCCCACTGCTGGAGCTGGTCCAGCGACCCCTGTTCCCCGTTGGTCTCCAGCCGGTACGGCAGTGGCTCGTCCAGGTCGAACCGGGCGAAGTCGATCTCCGTGAGCGCGGAGGTCTCGGCGAGGATGTCGTGGATGAACTGGGGTGAGGAGATCATCCGCTGGTGCTTGTCCCGTGCGTCCTGTTCGGTTTCGCCGAGCGTGGGAGTGACGCAGAACAGCACCTTGACGTCGTCGGGGTCCCGGCCGGCCGCCTCGGCGTGCTTGCGTACGTCGTCGCGGAATTCCTTCATGCCGGCGACACCGTTGGCGATGGCGATGACCGAGTCGGCGTTGCGCGCGGCGAAGACCCGGCCGCGGGGGGAGGCGCCGGCCTGCACGAAGGCGGGCCGGTGCTGCGGGGAGGGCACCGTGTTCAACGGGCCGCGCACGCTGTAGTACTCGCCCTCGAAGTGGATCGGGCGGACCTTGGTGTGGTCGGCGTAGACGCCGTTCTCCCGGTCGAGCACGACGGCGTCCTCGTCCCAGGAGGCGAAGAGCTGTCGTACGACGTCGACGTATTCGTCCGCCATGGCGTACCGCACGTCGCGCGGCGGCAGCTTGCGCAGGCCGAAGTTCTGTGCGGCGAGATCCTCGGCGCTGGTGACGATGTTCCAGCCGAAGCGCCCGCCGAGCATGCTGTCCATCGTCGAGGCGAGGCGCGCTGTCATGAACGGCGGATAGGCCAGCGTGGACAGGGTGGCGACGATGCCCAGGTGGGAGGTGGCCAGACCCATCGCGACGGCCAGGGGGACCGGATCGTGTTTGGGGACGACCATGCCCTGGCGCAGTGCCCGCTCGGCGGAACCGCCGTAGCTCTCCGGGACCATCAGCTTGTCCTCGATGATCACGTAGTCGAAGCAGGCGCGTTCGAGCGCCTGGGCCACCTCCGTGTGGAACCTGCCGTCCCAGGGGGAGCCTCCGCTGCCGAAGGGGCCCTGCCAGTCGTCCGGCGTGAAGTTGAAGATACAGGCGAGGTGGAACTTCCGGGTCACGGCCGTTGTCTCCCTTCGGGGCGTGCGGCGGTTCGGTGCTGTGCGTCCGGGCGGCGGTCCGGACGGGTCTGCGCGAAGAGCAGTCCCGTGCCCTCGCGCACCATGGCCGTCGCCTCGTCCACGACATGGCGCAGCAGCTTCTCCCCGAGGCCGGCGTCGGAGCCGGAGGTGGAGGAGAGGACTCCGTGATGGGTGGTCTGTGCCACGTCGACGGGGTGCAGATAGACGCCCGCCCGGGGCGGGCTGTCGTGGTCGGGACGTTCGTCGGTGACGAGATCGGGCCGCAGGTGGAGCATGAGGCTCGTCTCGGTGACTCCCGCGTGCTCGGCGTGCCAGCCGGGGAACTCGCCGATCTCCGCATCGGTCCAGGTGTCGCGGACGAGGCTCCACCAGCTGAAGGCGAACACCTCGGTGCTGTCCAGCAGACCCCGCTCGCGCACCTGGTCCAGCGCCTCGAAGAGGAACGGTTCGTTCTCGTAGTGCCCGTTGACCACGATCAGCCGGGCCATGGGCAGTGCCACCAGGGCCGTGAGCGTCTCGCGCAGGAAGCGGACGAGGGTGTCCCCGGCCACGTACACCGTGCCGGGGAAGTACAGCCCGCCACCGCTCTGCGGCAGAGAGCGTGCGCCGACGGCCTGTGCGGGCAGGGTGAAGGCGTCGAGTTCCCTGGCGATCTCGGTGGCGAAGGCCTCCGCCAGGATCAGGTCGACGGAGAGCGGCAGGTGCGGGCCGTGCTGCTCTATCGCCCCGATGGGCCACACGACGGTGCGCCCGCGCACGGCGTCGGCGACCTGGGCGCTGGTCAGGTCGGTGAGGAGCGGTGCGCCCGGGTGACGGGTGGTCACAGCGCCGCCTCCTCGCGTGCGTGCGCGCCGCTCGGGACGGTGCCGGGAGCGCCGACGAGGTCCCGGGTCTCCGCCACGATGCGTTCGAGCGTCTCGTACATGTCGGTGTGCAGCGCCGTGTACACCTGGGCCACGTTCGCGCCGACGCTGAGGTAGTCGGCCACGTCGCGACCGCTGGTGACTCCGCCGCAGCCCATGATCGGCAACTCGACGCCCCTCTTGCGCAGTTGCCAGACGGCGGCGATGACGAGCGGCTTGAGACCGGGGCCCGAATAGCCGAAGACTCCGCCGAGTTCGAGCCCTCCGGTCGCGGGGGACACGGCGGCGCCGCCGATGGTGTCGCTGAGGGTGATGGCGTCCGCTCCCCCCGCGATGGCGGCACGCACCCGGTCCTGGAGTCCTTCGCCGACGGCGAGCTTGACGGACAGGGGCAGCGCCGTCCTGCCGCGGGTCTCGGAGGTGTAGGCGTAGACCCGGTCGGGGTTGTCGTCCTCCAGCCCCTCCTCCTCGTTGAGGCAGGAGATGCCGAGTTCCAGGGCCTGGCACCCGGTCGCCTCGACGTCCTTGGCCAGGGCGGCGAGTTCGGCCGGGCTGTCGGCGTGCAGCGAGGCGATGACGGGCAGCCGGTCGTCGGCGAACGAACGCAGCACCCCCAGCCAGTGGCCGACCGGTCGCTTGGAGTAGGTGGTGCTGTTGAGCATGCCGACGGGCAGGCGGATGATCCGCTCGTCCAGGCCTCGCGGCGGGTTGGGGTGGATGGTCTTGGTGACGACCGCTCCGGCGCCCCGCTCGATGAGCCGGCGGATGTTGCGTTCCTGGTCCGTCAGCAGTCCGGAACCGACTATCACGGGATTGGCCAGCGACAGGCCTAATATCGACACGTCAGGCACTCGATGACTCCGTCCGGTGGGTGAGGCAGGTGGCGGTGTGGAGGCGGGCGCCGGTCAGGCGACAAGGCTCGCGCCGACGGCCTCGCGCTGCCGCTCGGTGGCGGCGAGCACAGCGTCGATGAGCAGGGTCGGCTTCTCGGTGAACTCGTCGAAGTCGATGGCCTGGACGGCCCCCACACGGTGGAGGCCCTTGAGAAGGTGACTCGCGGAGTCGACGAACGGCTGCTTGGTGATCAGGACGATGGGGCGCCCGAGGGCGGTGGCCCAGCCGAGTTCGACATGGGTGCCGTCCGTGCGCCGCAGGGTATTGTCCTCCAGCACCGGCAGGACGGGCACGAAGACGTCGCACTTCCTCATCCAGCGGAAGTCGCGCACGGAGACCTGCTCCGGGGTGAAGGACGCCGTCTCGGCCCCGAACTTCTCCACGACGTGCGCCGAGAAGACGTTGGCCCCGTTGTCCCGGGCGATGCCGATCGCCGTGGTGATCGCGTCCTGCAGATGACCGACGAACCCGTCCGCCAGGATGGCGTGCTGGATCGGTCCGCCCACGAAGACATCGAGTCCTTGGAGCAGGCCGTTCTCTCGTGCGGGCGTCTCCTCGGCGCGGGTTCCCTGCTTCGATTCCATGACGTGGTCACTCCTTCTTCTTCGGGGGGTGATGACTTCCGTCGGGCTGACGCTTCCGGTGGACAGGCCCGGAAGCGGGCAGCATGGTGCGCGGTACCGCTGCCGCGCGGGCACGCGCAGCCGTACCGGTGGCGCGGGGAGAGAAGAGGGGGAAGCGATGCCGCGTGCCGTGGCGGAGGATCCGCCGCCCGGCGCGCGTCGTCAGAAGGCGTCGGCTATCCGCGCGTACCGGCCGCGGTGGTACAGCAGGGGCCGCGGCGCGTCGGCCGACGCCTCGACCCGGCGCACGTCGCCTATCACCACGAGATGATCGCCTCCGTCGTGCTCGGTGTGCACGCGGCAGTCGATCCACGCCGTCGCGCCCTCCAGGCGGGGCGCGCCGTCCGGTGACGCGGTCCAGGCCACGCCGTCGAACTTGTCACCGCCGGAGCGCGCGAACCGCTCGCACAGGGAACGCTGTTCCTCCGCCAGCACGTTGACGCAGAAGGACGCGCTGCTCCTGATCACCGGCCAGCTGGTCGAGGTACGGCTGACGCAGAGGACGACGCGCGGCGGGTCGAGGGAGAGCGACGAGAACGCCTGGCAGGTGAATCCGGCGGGGCCCGTGGGTCCCATGGCGGTGACGACGGTGACGCCGGAACAGAAGCGTCCCAGAACGGAGCGGAACGCACTGGAGGTCACGGGGTCCTGGACTGCTGCGGTGGTGCTCTCGCCTAACAAGGGCCCTGTCCTTTCGGCCCGTACAGGCAGGTCGCATGAGACCAGCCCGCCAGGCGCCGGTTCGGCGATGGGCCTGCAAGTCTGCCCCAGGTGATCGAAGCCGACAAGATCTGTATGTTTTCTGATAAAGATCCTGCCATCATTGCCGCGTGATGAACGATCCAGACATCTGTGACCACCTTGACCGGCGCATCGTGGCAGCACTCCAGATCAACCCCCGGGCCGGGGTGGCAGAGGTCGGGCGCATATTCGGGGAGCATGAGCGCTCGGTGGCGCGGCGCGTCCAGCGGCTCCTGGACGCGGGCCTCATCCGCTGTACGGCCGATCTCGACCCCCTGCACAGCGGATTCGGGTACGCCGCCCACATGCGGATGCGGATCGCAAGCGATTGTCTGGAAAATGTCTGCCAAGGATTGGCAACGCATCCGGAAGTGCTTAACGTCGCCGCTGTGAGCGGAGGGGCGGGCCTCGTGTGGTGCCACCTGCTCGTGAGGGGGCGGCCGCGCCTGCCCTCACCGTTGCGGGAGACGCCCGGCCTGCCCGACGCCGCGGTGCTCGGTACACACATCACCCTGCGCACGTTTCGCACCGAGGCCGAGTGGCACGCCCCCGTCCTGACCGCGGAGGAGGAGAAGCGCTTGCGGGCAAGCCTGGTCCAGCCCCTGCCCGGACCTCCGCGCCGGCACGACCTCACGCCGACCGAACGGCGGGTGGCCGAGGTCCTCAGGAGGAACGCCCGGATCAGCCTCACCGACCTCGGCAAAGAGCTGGGTTTCTCCACCGCCACGGCGGGACGCCGGGTGGCCTCCCTGCTGGAACGCCGGGTGCTGCGCCTGCGCACCGCCGCCGATCCGGCCGTCCTGGGCCGTCCCGTGACGGCACGCGTGCGGCTGAAGGTCCACCCGGCGGCCCTCGAAACCGTCGGTACCGCCTTGTCCGCCTGCGGGAACGTGCGCTTGTGCGCCGCGGTGACAGGGCGTCACAACATTCTCGCGGACGTGTGTGTCGAGGACGAGACCAGCCTGTACGGCTTCATCGTCGGCACGCTCGGAGCACTTCCGCACATCTTCGACTGCGACACGGAGATCCTCACGCACGTCTCCGTACACGGCTCCGCCGCGAGCGACCCGCCCCGGTGAGCCCTGCCGTCCCTCCGCCAGCGACCACGGGAGCCCCCTCTTGGCCATGCCGCCCAAATCCACGACGACCAAGCACATCTTCGTCACCGGGGGTGTCGCCTCCTCGCTCGGCAAGGGTCTGACGGCCTCCAGCCTGGGCATGCTGCTCAAGGCACGGGGCCTGCGTGTCGTGATGCAGAAGCTCGACCCGTATCTGAACGTCGACCCGGGCACGATGAACCCGTTCCAGCACGGTGAGGTGTTCGTCAC
>NZ_JBVHXT010000031.1:0-125255 GCF_055569255.1 Streptomyces sp. NPDC029296 | reverse complement strand
GACAAGGCACGCGCCCAGCTGGACGAGCTGGTCGACAAGCTACTGCGGGTCGACCCGCCCGCGGACCTCCCCCCCCCCGCGCCCCCCCCCCCCCCCCCCCCCCCTCTCTCCCCCCCCCTCCCCCCCCCCCCCCCCCCCCCCCCCCCCCCCCTAGGCCGGCGGTGTCCCGGTCCACCGCACCTCTCGCACGCCGTCATCGCCTCGTTCTCCCCTCGTGCGACATCCCCCCGGCCCGCGTGGTCCACGCGGCGCGGCTGCGCCCCCGACCCTAAACGGCCCCTGAACGGGCCGTGCGCCTGGTCCCGTGGTGGACGGACCGGGGGCGGGGTTGCGCCGAACGGGTGGATCCGGGGGCGGGGGGACGGCCTGCCGGGCCGGGATGTGGGACCTTCGGCTGCGAAGGGCCTCCTGGAAGGGCGGGCAGACATGGCCAAGGTCGTACGGGTCCTCGCGGTCCTCCTTTCGCTGCTGCCGGCGGCTCTGACGGCACCGGCCGCCGCCCGGCCGGCCCCGCCGCCCTGGACCGGCAGCTGGGAGACCGCGCCCTCCGGCACCGCCGCCGCGCTGCCCGGCGCCGCCGTCCGCAACGTCGTCCACCTCAGCGTCGGCGGCACGGCCGTCCGGGTCCGGCTCAGCAACCGGCTCGGGACCCGGCCGCTCCGCCTCGGCGCGGTCACCGTGGCGCTGCGCCGGGCGGCCGGACCCGACGCCCTGCCCGGCACCCTGCGCACCGCCACCTTCCACGGCGCCTCCGAGGTGACCGTCCCGCCGGGCGCGGACGCGGTCACCGACGCGGTGCCGCTGCGCGTGCCGTCCGCCGCCGACCTCCTCGTCACCGTGTACACCCCGGAGGACTCGGGCCCCGCCACCTACCACCGCACCGCCCTCCAGACCAGCTACCTCGCGCCGGCCGGCGCCGGCCGGGCCGCCGACGAGGACGGCACCGCGTACACCCGGACCACCGGCCGCTGGTACTACGTCACCGGCGTCGACGTCCGCGGGTCCGCCGCCGGCAGCGTCGTCGCGTTCGGGGACTCGCTCACCGACGGCAACGGCTCCACCCCCGACGCCAACCACCGCTGGCCCGACCGGCTCGCCCAGCGGCTGCGCGGCCACCGGCTCGGCGTTCTCAACGCGGGCATCGCCGGCAACCGCCTGCTGCGCGACGGCACCGGACCGAGCGCCCTCGCCCGCCTGGACGCCGACGCGCTGGACCGGGCCGGGGTGCGGGCGCTGGTCGTCTTCGAGGGCATCAACGACATCAAGGGCATCCCGCAGGCGTACGACCCCGCCGTCTACGCGGACGCCTACCGCGTCCTGGTGGCGCGCGCCCACGCCCGGGGCGTTCCGGTCGTCGGCGTCACCCTCACCCCGTACGGCGGCTACCCCGCCTGGACCCCGGCCGGCGAGGCGGTACGGCTGCGGGTGAACGCCTTCATCCGCACCGGCGGCGCCTTCGACGCGGTGGCCGACGCGGACGCCGCCGTCCGCGACCCGGCCGATCCCACCCGCATCCTGCCCGCCTACGACCCAGGCGACCATCTCCACTTCAACGACGCCGGCATGGCCGCCGTGGCCGGCACCGTCCACCATGCCCTGACCCACCGACCCGCGGGCCTCCTCCGGCCCACCGCCCCCGTCCCGTCCGCCGGCGCCGTGCGGACCGCGCCGCCGACACCCACCGCCCCGGCCGGTACCCGGCCCCGGACGTAGGCACGAACGGGCGGAGTTCACGCTTGCGCCCCACGTCCCGGCTGACGCCCGGCCCCGGGCGTGGGCAGGAGCGGGCACAGGCCCGCGTCCCCGCCCGACGTCGCGGGCTCCGCCCGGACCCGGGGGCAGGCGCGGGCCGGTGGAGTCCGCGCTCGCGTCCAGCGTTCCGCGCCCACGCCCGCCGCTCCGGCTCGTGCCCGTGCGCGCGTGCCCGTGCCGGCGCCCGGACGCGGATCAGCGGTGAGGGGCCTCCCGGGTCACCCAGCCCCGCTCCCAGGCGTGCCAGCCCAGTTGCAGCCGGGTCGTCACCCCCGCCAGTTCCATCAGGCGCCGCACCCGGCGCTGTACGGTCCGCAGTCCCACGTCGAGCTGTTTGGCCACGCTCGCGTCGGTCAGCCCCGCCAGCAGCAGCGACAGCACCTCCAGATCGATGGGGTCCGGGGCGTCCGGCCGCACCTCGGTCACCCCGGCGACGCCCAGCCGCAGCGGCAGCGCCTCCCGCCACACCGACTCGAACAGCCCGGCGAGCAGTTCCAGCAGCCCGCTGGCGTGCACCACCAGCGCGGCCGGCTCGGCGGTCCGCGAAGTCAACGGCACCAGCGCCAGCGAGCGGTCGGCCACCACCAGCTTCGTCGGTACCCGGTCCACCACCCGGACCCGCTCGTCCCGGCCGAGCGCCGCCCGCAGCTCGGTCAGCCCGTGCGGCCGGTCCAGCACCGCCCGCTCCACCACCACCCGGTAGCGCACCCCGCGCCCGGCCGCCCGCTCCTCCGCGTCGTTCTCCATCCCGGACACCACCATCGGGTCGCCGGTCACCAGCGCGCACACCTCCTCGGCGGCGCCCAACTGGAGCTGGAGGAAGCGCTGCGCGACCGCCGAGGCACCGGTCACCACCTCCACCAGGTCGTGCACCGCCGGTTCCGCCGCCGTCGCCCGGTACTCCTCCGCGAGCAGCGCGGCCGTCAGCTCCGCCTGTTCCAGCTCGTGCCGCCGCTGGGTGAGCAGCGCGGCCAGCGCCACCCCGGGCGGCGCCGCCACCCAGCGGCCCGGCCGGGCCGGGGACTGGGCCGCCAGGCCCTGCCGCTCCAGCCGGCGCAGCGCCCGCTCGGCGTCCTGCTCGGCCAGCGTCAGGCGCCGCGCCAGATCGGCCACGTCGGCCGCGCCCACGGACACCAGTGCCCGGTAGGCCGCCTCGTGCGTGTCGTCCAGGCCTATCGCTGCCAGCATCGCCCTGCGTCCCTCCCTGTCGCGTCGAGCAGGCGGAGACACAGCGGCGTGGCGGAAAACGGCCACGGCGTGAATCCGCCGCCCCACATCATCGCCGTAGCGGCGGCGCGTCTGCCAAGGTGACAGCAGCCGCGGCACGCACCGCCGTTCACCTGGTTCACGGGCGCGATCCCGGGAACCCGGCCGGTGTCGTGGCCCGGGCCCGGACGTGTGTGAGCGCGTGTGAGGGGATCCGGGGCCGGGCCACCTCGAACGTCGCCGGGCGGTCCTCCCGTGGGGGGTGGGGCCGTCCGGCGACCTTCCGCCGCACCGCTGTTCCCGCCCCCGCTCGACACACTGTCCGGGTCGGGCGGTGCGCCGTATTCTCCCGGTGCGCCGTTCTCCGGCGGCCCGTGCGGTGGACAATCAGGGGCATGAGCCAGCAGGGTGCGAGTCCCGCTCGTCAAGACGACGACTGGTGGGGGGAGTTGTACGACGGTGTCACGCCGGACACGGGTCCCGCGCAGGCGCCCGACTCCCTGGACGACCGGTTCGCCTCGGCGCGGAACACCGTGACGGAACGGCCGCGCCCCCGAAAGCCGTCGCCTCCCCCGGGACCGGAGCGGCCCCGGCCCCCGCTTCCGGACCACCCCGTCGCCCCCGCCGGCACCCCGGACTACGTCGGCTCCGGCCCGCCCACCTACGACCCCGAACCCACCGCCCTCCCGCTCGCCGACCCCGACGCTCCGGACGAACTCGTCCCGGACACCGTGCTGGACGGCGCCCGGTACGGGGCGTGCACACTGCGGGCCGTGTCGCTGCGCGGGGACTCGGCGCGCTACCGGGGCGAACCGCGCCGGGACGCGCTGCTCGTCGCGCGGTTCGGGGCCGGGGACCAAGCGCTGGTGCTCGTGGCGATGGCGGCCGGTGCCCGGGCCGTGCCGGGCGCGCACCTGGCGGCGGCCGGGGCGTGCCGGGAGATCGCGCGGGCGGTGGGCCGCAGCCACCAGCGGCTCGCGCAGGACGTCCGGGCGGCCCGGCGCGCCGACCTGAAGGCCGGACTGCGCCGGCTCGCCGACCGCGGTCTCGGCAGGCTCCGCACGGACGCCGCCGGACAGGACGCCGCGTCCGGCGCGGTCCCGGGCAGCCTGCGCTGCCTGCTGCTGCCCGCCGACCCGGAGTGCCGCGTCCGCGTGTTCTTCGGCGTCGGCGACGGCGGGCTGTTCCGGCTGCGGGACGGCGCCTGGCAGGACATCGAGCCCCGCCTGACGGCCGGCGGCGCCGACGGCTTCGGCGTGCCGCCGGAGCGGACCGCCGACGGCGACCGGCTCACCATGGACCTCGGCACGGCGCGGCCGGGCCGTCCGGCCCCGGGCCCGCCCCGCGCCGTTCCGGTTCCGCGCCTCGGTAGCCCGCCCGGGTGATGTGCTGGTGCTGTGCACGGCGGGCCTGGCCGAGCCGCTGCGCGACGAGGAAGCCCTGCGCGCCCGCCTGGCCCGCCGCTGGTCCGGCGGTGCCCCGCCCGGCCTCGCCGCCTTCCTCGCCGACGCCCGGGTACGGGTGAAGGGGTACGCCGACGACCGTACGGCGCCGGCCGTGTGGGAGGCGTAACCGCGGCCCCTGTGGATTGATGGAAACGGCAGGGCCGTATTCCGGGAGCGAAGGGGCACACGCGAGCCATGGCCAAACAGAACGTAGCCGAGCAGTTCGTCGACATCCTCGTCCGCGCGGGAGTGCGCCGCCTCTACGGCGTCGTCGGCGACAGCCTCAACCCGGTCGTGGACGCCGTCCGCCGCAACGCCGCCATCGACTGGATCCATGTGCGCCACGAGGAGACCGCCGCGTTCGCCGCCGGCGCCGAGGCCCAGATCACCGGGAAGCTGGCCGCCTGCGCCGGCTCCTGCGGCCCCGGCAACCTGCACCTGATCAACGGTCTGTACGACGCCCACCGCTCCATGGCCCCGGTGCTCGCGCTCGCCTCGCACATCCCGTCCAGCGAGATCGGGCTCGGCTACTTCCAGGAGACCCACCCGGACCGGCTGTTCCAGGAGTGCAGCCACTACAGCGAGCTGATCTCCAGCCCGAAGCAGATGCCCCGGCTGCTGCAGACCGCCATCCAGCACGCGGTCGGGCAGCGGGGGGTGAGCGTGGTCTCGCTGCCCGGGGACATCGCCGCCGAGCCCGCCCCGGAGAAGGCCGCGCAGAGCGCCCTCGTCACCTCCCGGCCCACCGTGCGCCCCGGGGACGCCGAGATCGACCGGCTGGCGGAGATGATCGACGCGGCCGGCAAGGTCACCCTCTTCTGCGGCAGCGGCACGGCCGGCGCGCACGCCGAGGTGATGGAGTTCGCCGGCAAGATCAAGTCACCCGTGGGCCACGCGCTCAGGGGCAAGGAGTACATCCAGTACGACAACCCGTACGACGTCGGGATGTCCGGTCTGCTGGGCTACGGCGCCGCCTACGAGGCCACCCACGAGTGCGATCTGCTGATCCTGCTCGGCACCGACTTCCCGTACAACGCCTTCCTGCCCGACGACGTGCGCATCGCCCAGGTCGACGTGCGGCCCGAGGTGCTCGGCCGCCGCTCCCGGCTCGACCTCGCGGTCTGGGGCGACGTGCGCGAGACGCTGCGGTGCCTGATCCCGCGGGTGAAGGAGAAGACGAACCGGCGCTTCCTCGACCGGATGCTGAAGAAGCACGCCGACGCGCTGGAGGGCGTGGTCAAGGCCTACACCCGCAAGGTCGACAAGCACGTCCCGATCCATCCCGAGTACGTGGCCGCCGTGCTGGACGAAGTCGCCGACGACGACGCGGTGTTCACCGTCGACACCGGGATGTGCAATGTCTGGGCCGCCCGTTACATCACCCCCAACGGCCGCCGCCGGATCATCGGTTCGTTCTCCCACGGGTCCATGGCGAACGCGCTGCCGATGGCCATCGGCGCCCAGTTCACCGACCGGCGCCGGCAGGTGGTCGCCATGTCCGGGGACGGCGGCTTCTCCATGCTGATGGGCGACTTCCTGACGCTCGTGCAATACGACCTGCCGGTGAAGGTGGTGCTGTTCAACAACTCCTCCCTCGGCATGGTCGAGTTGGAGATGCTGGTCGCGGGCCTGCCCTCGCACGGCACCGCCAACACCAACCCGGACTTCGCCGCCGTGGCCCGGGCGTGCGGTGCCCACGGCATCCGGGTGGAGAAGCCCAAGCAGCTCGCCGGGGCGCTCAGGGAGGCGTTCCGGCACAAGGGGCCCGCCCTGGTGGACATCGTCACCGACCCCAACGCCCTGTCCATCCCGCCGAAGATCAGCGCCGAGATGGTGACCGGGTTCGCGCTGTCCGCCTCCAAGATCGTGCTGGACGGAGGGGTCGGCCGGATGCTCCAGATGGCCCGCTCCAACCTGCGAAACGTGCCACGCCCGTAAGCGCCCCCAAGGGGGAGCGCATTTCGGCCAGTTTCACGGCGCGTGACGGAGCGCCGACCACCGGTGCCGGACGGGGCCGGGCCGCCGTCGCGGGGCGTCCGTGGCGTCCTGCGGCGTCCGTGGCGCCCGGTGCGTGGCGGCGGAGCGGTGCCCCGGGCGGCGGGGACGCTGTGCGGATATGGCCGAACCGCCGGTCATCGGGCATACGTCAGGACTGCCCCGGTGTCCGCTGGGCAAGCATCCCCCGTGAACGTGTTCGACCAGGAGGGGCAGGGACTCGGCGGCGTGCGGGCGGGGGCCATGAAGAGGCAGGCACGAGGGGGCGGTTCCGTGACCATCGGGGCCTTCCCGGCGACAGCGGGGGACGAGACCGACACCATCACCGACGACGCGCGACGGCTGCGGCGCAGACTGGGCCGGGCGGACCTCAGGGCGGTGCCGGAGGCCCGCCGGGCGCTGCGCGAACTGCTGCGGCACTGGGGCAAACCCGGCCGCTCGGAGATCGCCGAACTGCTCACCAGCGAACTCGTCACCAACGCCCTCGTCCACACGGACCACGACGCCGTCCTGACGGCCGTGCTGGAACCGGACGGACTGCGCGTGGAGGTACGGGACTTCGTGGCCCGCAAGCCCGAGGTGCACGTCCCGGACACCGACGACGACACCCACGGCCGCGGCCTGGTGCTGGTCGAGTCCCTGGCCGACAACTGGGGGGTACGGCCGCACGGGGTGGGCAAGTCGGTGTGGTTCGAACTGGGCACCGAGGCGGCCTGAGCGGCCCCCGGCGCGGGGCACGACCCCACCGGTCACGCCCCGCCCCGCGCCGCGCGGCCATGCCACGGGTCAGCCGAGCTGCTTCTCCAGGTCCTTGAGCTTGCGCTCCAGGGAGTCCAGGCGCGGCAGGGCCATGGTGTCGTCCTCGGCCGTGAGGTCGACGGTCAGCGGCTCGGTCGCGCCGCGGACCGGCTGGAGCGAGGGCCGGGCGCGTACGGGCAGTGGCTCCGGGGTGGATATGGCGGGCTCCGCGGTGGGCGCCGGGGCCGCCGCGCGCTCCACCGGCTGCACCTCGGCCTGCCGGCCGGCACCCCGGCCGGCGAAGCCGCGGTGGCCCCGGCTGATCGCCTTCAGCCGGGCCCGCTCCACGCGTTGCTGGTCGCGCCGGCGCTGCCGGTCCTGCTCCTTCTGCCGCTTGTCCTCGCGGACCTCCTCGACCGCCTCGTCCAGGCTGCGCACGCCCTCCAGGAGCATCAGCGACCAGGCCCGGTAGGTCTCGCGGGGCGCCCGCACCCAGCGCACGATCCGGATCTGCGGCAGCGGGCGCGGCACCAGGCCCTGCTCGCGCAGCGCGGCCCGGCGGGTCTGCTTCAGCGCCCGGTCGAAGAGCACGGCGGCCGACAGCGACATGCCGGAGAAGAACTGCGGAGCACCGGCGTGGCCCGCCCCGCGGGGCGCGTGCACCCAGTTGAACCAGGCCGCCGCCGCGGCGAACAGCCACACGAGTATCCGGGAGCCGAGGGCGGCGTCGCCGTGGCTGGCCTCGCGCACGGCGAGGACGGAGCAGAACATCGCCGCGCCGTCCAGGCCGAACGGCACCAGGTACTGCCAGCCGTCGCTCAGCCCGAGGTTCTGTTCGCCGAAGCCGACCAGGCCGTGGAAGGACAGGGCCGCCGCCACCGCCGCACAGCAGAACAGCAGCGCGTAGGAGGCGGTGCCGTAGAGGGCCTCCTTGCGCCGGCGGCGCTCCTCGCTGCGCTCCCAGGAGTCGTCCGCGCTCGCGTTCTCCCCGGAGGAGCGCTTGCCGCGCGCGAGCACCGCCACTGCCACCAGCATGCCCAGGAGCAGGACGGCGCCCGGAAGCAGCCAGTTCAGCGATATGTCGGTCAGTCTCATCAGGGTCCCTTGCATGGGGATAGGGCGTAACGCCCGCCATAGTGGCCCATTCCCGACGTCCCTCAGGGGGTTTCGGGGCAAGAGGCCGCCAAGGGAGTGCGCGAGGGATGCCCTGGACGGCGTTCTGCTCGAACTGCCGCGTGAGGGGCGGGAGTTGAGTTCGAACAGACTACCCGTACGGATGGTTCCGGCAAAAGTTCCCGTGCGGGGTGGGGCAGTTGTGCCCGGCCGGGGCGGTTCCTCAACCGGCCGCGGCGGCGGTGAGCTTGGCGATCCTCTCGCCGTCCCGGGTGCGCGGACACGTCACACAGGTGTCCTGCGGGCGAACGGTGTAGAACATGCAGCAGCTCGCCCGGTCCCGGGTGCGCAGCGGCGCGCCGTCCGCGGCGGTCAGCACCCGGAACCCGGCCGAGCCGGCGTACGGCGGGGTCGCGCCCGGCAGCAGCAGCTCCAGCTCCCGCACGGCCCGCTCCGCCTCCTCCTCGCCGAACAGCCCGGCGACGTACCACAGGCCCTCCACGGCCTCGTCGGTCGCCATGCCCCACAGCGCGCGTCCGCGCCGCCGCATCCGGGGCCCGAAGGCCGCGAGCACCGGATCCAGGTGCTCGGCCAGGGCCGAGCGCACCTCGGCCCGCAGCGCCTCCTCGTCCGGGACGACGGCCGTGCCGGGCAGCGCGGCGGCGGGGTCGTCCGGCAGACAGGCGACGGAGACGGGGCGGCGCACGGCCATCAGGCCCGTCGTGCGGTCGTGGCCGACGTGGGTCACGGGCAGCCGGGGCACCCGGCGGTGCAGGAACCACGGGACGGTGATCAGCAGACAGGCCGCCCAGGCGTAGCGGTGCAGGCCGAAGCTCGCGACGACGTCGGGGCGGGCCGGACGGCCGTAGTCCCGCTCCACCTGTGCCGCGTCCCAGGCCAGGAAGGTGTCCAGGGCCGCGCCGCCCGCCGCGAGAGCGGCGGCCTCGACCCAGCCCGGGCCGCCGGGCGCCGGGTCGTCCGGGCCCAGCTCGGCCACCCTCAGCCCCGGGAAGGCGGCGGCGAGGCGGTCGTAGGCGGCGGTGAGCGGCGAGGTCGCGGCGGGCATGGGCACAACCACCGATCCTTGGACGCGTCCGTGGTCACGGACCAGGCTGAAAGGTAAGGCTCACCTTACTAGTCGCGCCGGAGTTTGACCTGCCGCCCCGTGCGCCTAAGGTGCTTGACGGACAACCGACAACCCGCCGTCAATGACCCCAAGTACCGACAAGCCGCCAGGAGGACCCGTGAAGCAGGGCGTGCAGGGCTCCCCGGGCAAGCCGGTCGCGGCCCGGGACGGGCACCCGTACGCCGAGCGGCCGGTTCCGCTGCCCCGGGACGCGGTACGGCGCTCCTCGGTGCGCGGGCAGATCCTGGACGCGCTGCGCACCGCGCTGGTCACCGGCGACCTGCGGCCGGGCGAGGTCTACTCGGCGCCGGCGCTCGGGGAGCGGTTCGGCGTCTCCGCCACGCCAGTGCGGGAGGCCATGCAGCAGCTCGCGCTGGAGGGCGCCGTCGAGGTCGTGCCCAACCGCGGCTTCCGGGTGCTCGAGCGCGGGGCGCGCGAGCTGGCCGAGCTGGCGGAGGTGCGGGCGCTGCTCGAGGTGCCCGTCATGATGCGGCTCGCGCGCACGGTGCCGGCCGAGCGGTGGGCCGGGCTGCGGCCGCTGGCGGAGGAGACGGTGCGCGTGGCGGCCACGGGCTGCCCCGCGGCGTACGCCGAGTCCGACCGCGCCTTCCACCGGGCGCTGCTCGCCCTGGCGGGCAACGAGCAACTGGTCCGGATCGCCGAGGATCTGCACCGGCGGGCGCAGTGGCCGCCGGTGCGGCGTGGACGGGCCGACCTGGTCGCCGACGCGGCGCAACACGTGGCCCTGCTGGAGGCGTTGGGCCTCGGGGACGTGGAGACGGTGCGGAGGCTGGTGCGCGAGCACTTCGCCGGCGCGGGCTGAGCCCTCGCGGTTCCCCACGCCCCTGGGGTGCCCCCACGCCCCTGGGTGCCTCCACGCCCCTGGGGTGGGACGTCCCCCGGACCCGCGTGAGCAGGTCCCCGGCCCTGCCTCCGGCCACGCACCCGGGCCACCCCGCCCGATGTCCCGTCACCACCCCTACGCCGTCGCCACCCCCGGTGCCGGCGGGGCCAGTTGTCTCGCCAGCCAGGTCGGCACGCCCCCCAGGAGGCGGAACAGGCGCCGGGCCTCCTCGCGCAGGCGGGACGCCTCCGGTTCGTCCTCCGTGTCGGCCAGGGACACCAGCGCCGGCGCCGTGCCGACCAGATAGCCCAGCTCCTCGCGGATCCGCAGGGACTCGGCGAAGCCGTGCCGCGCATCGGCCAACTCCCCGTCCCGCAGGGCGAGTCCGGCCAGGTGCCGCCAGGTGAAGGACAGCAGCAGGGAATCCGCGCGAGCCCCCGCCGCCGCGTGCGCCCGGCGGTACGCGGCACGCGCCGCCTGCGGTGAGCGGGTCAGGTTCTCCGCGACCAGCCCCCGGCGGAAGTCCAGCAGGGCCCGCTCCGGCGACCCCGGAGGGATCAGCGCCGCCGCCCTGCCGAGCGCGGCCCGCGCCTCGTCCGCGCGGTCGCGGACGCCGTGCAGCGTGGCCGTGTAGGCGAGCTGGCCCCGCTCGCACGCGGCGGCCCCCCGTTCCTCGTCGTCGTGCGCCAGCGCCTCCGCCGTGCGCAGCGCGTCCTCCGCCTCCGCCCAGCCCCGCTCGGTGTACAGGCACCGCTCGACCAGCAGCGCGGCCCGCTGCAGCGCCGGGGCGGCCCGGTCGGCCGGCAGCAGGGCCGCCGCGTCGGCCCAGCAGGCCCGGCTGCGCAGCCGCCATACCGCGGTCTGGAGAGGATCGTCAGGGGTCGTTCCGTTACCGGACATGGCGGTATGCGCCACGTTGCCCTCCCCATGCGCGCCATCGAGCTGTTGAGTGGTGGCCGCATTCCAGCACCATTCGCCCGGCCCGGCCAAGAGGACGGGTGAAAAATTTCACAAAGTAGGGGGACGCGGACGTGGCCGACTCCGGCCGCCGCGCGCCCCCGCCGGGCTCAGCTCATGCGCAGGGCGAGGAAGAAGTCCAGCTTGTCCTCCAGCCGGGACAGGTCCCGCGCCGTCAACTGCTCGATCCGTCCGACCCGGTAGCGCAGCGTGTTGACGTGCAGGTGGAGCCGGGTGGCGCAGCGGGTCCAGGAGCCGTCGCAGTCCAGGAACGCCTCCAGGGTCGGGATCAGCTCGGCCCGGTGCCGGCGGTCGTACTCCTTCAGCGGGTCCAGCAGCCGCGCGGTGAAGGCGCGGCGGACGTCGTCCGGAACGAAGGGGAGCAGCAGCACGTGACTGGCCAGCTCCTGGTGGCCGGCCGCGCACACCCGGCCGGTGCGGGCGGCGGCGACCCGGCGGGCGTGCCGGGCCTCCTCCAGGGCGCCGCGCAGACCCTCCGCCGAGTGCACGGCGGCGCTGACGCCGAGGGTGAGCCGGCCGTCGTCGTCCAGGCCCGCCGACAGCGGTTCGCGCACGGCCTGGAGCAGGGCGTCGGCGAGCAGGCCGGTCTCCGAGCCGTCGTGCTCGGAGGCGACCGCGGGCAGCGGCACCAGGGCGATGGCCTCGCCGCCGGAGTGCGCGACGGCGATCCGGTCGGAGGGCTCCGGGCCGGTCGCCAGCGGGTCGACGAGCACCTCCTCCAGCAGCGACTGGGCGACCGGGCCGCCGTCGATCTCCCCGCCCTCCCACTCCACGCGGGCCACCACGACCTGCCAGTGCGGGGCCGCGCCGAGCCCGGGCAGCAGCACCGGCGCCGCCACCCGCAGGCGCGCGGCTATCTCCGCGGGCGGGGCGCCGGTCTGCACCAGCTCCAGCACCTCCTGGGCGAGCCGGCGCCGGACCGTGCGGGCCGCGTCCCGGCGGTCGCGTTCGACGGCGATCAGCTGGGTGACGCCCTGGAGCAGGTCCAGCCGCTCCCCGGGCCAGTCGCCCGCGTCCGCCTCCACCGCCAGCACCCAGTCCGACAGCACGGTTTCGCGCACGTCGCGGGCGGCCTGCGGGGAGCGGCCCAAGGAGCGGACCGGGAAGAGGGAGTAGGTGGTGCCGTGCAGCTGGACGCGGTGCGGACCGCGGCGGCCGGTGCGGGTGGCCGCCAGATGCTCGGCGGCGAGCCGGGCGCAGGCGCCGGCGGGCAGCGCCGGGCCCCCCACCTTGGAGCCGGCGATCAGCCGGCCGGTGGGGGAGAGCACCCAGGCGCGCAGGTCCAGGTCGGAGCCGAGCAGGTCCAGGACGACGTCCGGGCCGCCGCCCGCCGGGCCCGAGGTCATCATCCGGCGGTGCCGGTCCACCACCGCGGCCAGGTCCCCGGCCCGCTCGCCGGAGACCTGCCGGACGACGTGCTCGGTGATCGTGGCGAACGCCACCGACTCGTGCACCGCGAACAGCGGCAGCCGGTGCCGGGCGCAGGCCAGCACCAGGTCCTCCGGCACATCGCCCAGCTCCGCCTCGCCGGCCGCCAGGGCCGCCACCCCGGACTGCGCCAGGATGCGCACGAAGGGCTCGGAGTCGGCGGCGTCCCGGCGCCAGGCCAGGCCCGTCAGCACCAGCTCACCGCCGGAGAGGTAGCGGCTCGGGTCGCGCAGATCGGTGGTCATGACCCCGCGTACCGCGCGGTCCAGCTCGTCCTCGCCGCCGAGCAGCCGCAGGCCCAGCGCATCGGTGTCCAGCAGTGCGCGCAGCCGCATCTCGTCGCCGCCGTTCTTTGTCTCGAAACCTACGATGGATCTTTGGGGGGTGGGCCGGGGCCCTCCCGGGGCACCCGGAACCGGACGCCCGGGGAGGCGCCGTGCGGTTCTCCGCGCTGTTTCCCGCGTTTCCCCAGGAAATCGGAGAGGTTACCGAAGGCCTCCGTTCATACGAATCTACAAGATGCCCGCCCTGGCCAGCCAACTCCTTCATGGTTTCGGTGACTGACCCCGCCGGAGCACAGAGCGGTGTACTGAGTCCACTCCGCGTGAACAGCACATGAACGAGCCGCGCCCGCCGCACACGGATTGGCTCGATCCGAACGACCCACGAGACGAAGAAGAGAGCCGGTCATGGACTTCCTTCGCCCCGCCAGCTGGGAGGAGGCGCTCGCCGCGAAGGCCGAGCACCCCACCGCTGTGCCGATTGCGGGTGGCACCGACGTGATGGTCGAGATCAATTTCGACCACCGCCGGCCCGAGTACCTGCTCGACCTGAACCGCGTCGGCGATCTCTACGAGTGGGAGGTCGGCGAGGAGAGCGTACGGCTGGGCGCCTCCGTCCCGTACACCATGATCATGGAACAGCTCCGTGCCGAGCTGCCGGGCCTCGCGCTCGCCTCGCACACGGTCGCCTCCCCGCAGATCCGCAACCGCGGCGGCGTCGGCGGCAACCTCGGCACGGCCTCGCCGGCCGGCGACGCCCACCCCGCCCTCCTCGCCGCCGGCGCGGAGGTCGAGGTGGCGTCGGCGGCCCGGGGCACCCGGCTGATCCCGATCGACGCCTTCTACACGGGCGTCAAGCGCAACGCGCTGCGGCCCGACGAGCTGATCCGCGCCGTGCACGTGAGGAAGGCCGACGGCCCGCAGCAGTACTCGAAGGTCGGCACCCGCAACGCCATGGTCATCGCCGTGTGCGCCTTCGGGCTCGCCCTGCACCCCGGGACCCGGACCGTGCGCACCGGCATCGGCTCCGCCGCCC
Organism: Streptomyces sp. NPDC029296; assembly: GCF_055569255.1. Lineage (NCBI taxonomy): Bacteria > Bacillati > Actinomycetota > Actinomycetes > Kitasatosporales > Streptomycetaceae > Streptomyces > Streptomyces sp. NPDC029296. Next base: position 111,313 of record NZ_JBVHXT010000031.1, on the reverse strand, counting down.
CCACCCCGGTGCGCGCCAAGGCCGCCGAGGAGTTCCTGAACGCGGCTCTGGAGGAGGGCGGCTTCTGGGACAACGGAAAGATCATCACCCCGTCGGTCGCCAAGCGGTTCGCCGACCTGTGCTCGGCCGCCTGCAACCCGATCGACGACGTCCGGGGCACCGCGAGCTACCGCCGGCACGCGGTCGGCGTGATGGCCCGCCGGACGCTGACCTGGACCTGGGAGTCGTACCGCGGCACCCGCCGCGCCACCGAGGGAGCTGCGTAATGCGCGTCAACTTCACCGTCAACGGGCGTCCGCAGGAGGCCGACGACGTCTGGGAGGGCGAGTCGCTCCTGTACGTCCTGCGGGAACGGCTCGGCCTGCCGGGCTCCAAGAACGCCTGTGAGCAGGGCGAGTGCGGTTCCTGCACGGTCCGCCTGGACGGCGTGCCGGTGTGTTCCTGCCTGGTCGCGGCCGGTCAGGCCGAGGGCCGGGACGTGGTGACCGTCGAGGGCCTCGCGGACTTCGCCAAGCAGCGCGCCGAGAGCGGCCGCGCGAGCGGCGCCCGCGGCGGCACCAGCCTGGACGAGGCCCGGCACTGGCAGGCCGGGGGCACCGACTCCCAGACCGGCGAGGGCACGGAACTCGCCCCCGTCCAGCAGGCGTTCATCGACGCCGGCGCCGTCCAGTGCGGCTTCTGCACCCCGGGCCTGCTCGTCGCCTCCGACGAACTGCTGGAGCGCAACCCGAACCCGACCGACGCCGACATCCGCGAGGCGCTGTCGGGCAACCTGTGCCGCTGCACGGGCTACGAGAAGATCATGGACGCGGTCCGCCTGGCGGCCGCCCGCCAGTCCGAGGGGGTCTGAGCATGCCTGCCAACGGCGCACCCACCAAGATCACCCAGGGATCGCGGACCAAGGGCGGCATCGGCGAGTCCACCCTCCGCCCGGACGGCACCCTGAAGGTCACCGGCGAGTTCGCCTACTCGTCCGACATGTGGCACGAGGACATGCTGTGGGGCCAGATCCTGCGCTCCACCGTCGCGCACGCCGAGATCGTGTCGATCGACACCTCCGAGGCGCTGGCCCTGCCGGGCGTGTACGCCGTCATGACGTACGACGACCTGCCCACCGACGTGCGCAACTACGGCCTGGAGATCCAGGACACCCCGGTCCTCGCCCACGGCAAGGTACGCCACCACGGCGAGCCGGTCGCGATCGTCGCCGCCGACCATCCCGAGACGGCCCGCCGCGCCGCCGCCAAGATCAAGGTCGAGTACCGCGAACTGCCGGTGATCACCGACGAGAAGTCGGCCCTCGCGCCGGACGCGATCCTCGTCCACGACCACCGCGACGACCACCACAGCGGGCACGTCCCGCACCCCAACATCGTGCACCGCCAGCCGATCGTCCGCGGCGACGCCGCCGCGGCCGCCGGGCGCGCCGATGTCGTCGTCCGGGGCGAGTACACCTTCGGCATGCAGGACCAGGCCTTCCTCGGTCCCGAGTCCGGACTCGCCGTGCCCGAGGAGGACGGCGGCGTCCACCTCTACATCGCCACCCAGTGGCTGCACTCCGACCTGCGCCAGATGGCGCCCGTCCTCGGCCTGCCCGAGGAGAAGGTGCGCATGACGCTGGCCGGCGTCGGCGGCGCGTTCGGCGGCCGCGAGGACCTGTCGATGCAGATCCACGCCTGCCTGCTGGCGCTGCGCACCGGCAAGCCCGTGAAGATCGTCTACAACCGGTTCGAGTCCTTCTTCGGGCACGTCCACCGCCACCCGGCCAAGCTGTACTACGAGCACGGCGCCACCAGGGACGGCAGGCTCACCCACGTCAAGTGCCGGATCGTGCTGGACGGCGGCGCCTACGCCTCCGCCTCCCCGGCGGTCGTCGGCAACGCCGCCTCGCTGTCGGTCGGCCCGTACGTGGTGGACGATGTCGACATCGAGGCCGTCGCCCTCTACACCAACAACCCGCCCTGCGGCGCCATGCGCGGCTTCGGCGCGGTCCAGGCGTGCTTCGCCTACGAGGCGCAGATGGACAAGCTGGCCGCGCGGCTCGGCATGGACCCGGTGGAGCTGCGGCAGCTGAACGCGATGGAGCAGGGCACCGTCATGCCGACGGGCCAGCCCGTCGACTCGCCCGCTCCCGTCGCCGAACTCCTGCGCCGCGTCAAGGCGATGCCGCTGCCCCCGGAGCGCCAGTGGGAGTCCAGCGAGGGCGCGGACGTCCGCCAGCTGCCCGGCGGCCTGTCCAACACCACGCACGGCGAGGGCGTCGTACGGGGTGTCGGTTACGCGGTCGGAATCAAGAACGTCGGCTTCTCCGAGGGCTTCGACGACTATTCCACCGCCAAGGTGCGCATAGAGGTCGTGGGCGGCGAGCCCGTCGCCACCGTGCACACCGCGATGGCGGAGGTCGGCCAGGGCGGTGTCACCGTCCACGCGCAGATCGCCCGCACCGAGCTGGGCGTCGGCCAGGTGACCATCCACCCGGCCGACACCCAGGTGGGCAGCGCCGGTTCGACCTCGGCCTCCCGGCAGACGTACGTCACCGGCGGCGCCGTGAAGAACGCCTGCGAGCTGGTCCGCGAGAAGGTCCTGGAGATCGGCCGGCGCAAGTTCGGCTCCTACCACCCGGCCTGGGCCACGGCCGAACTCCTGCTGGAGGGCGGCAAGGTCGTCACCGACGGCGGCGAGGTCCTCGGCGACCTGGCCGACGTCCTCGAGGGCGAGGCCGTGGAGGTCGAGGAGGAGTGGCGGCACCGGCCGACCGAGCCCTTCGACCTGCGCACCGGCCAGGGCAACGGACACGTGCAGTACTCCTTCGCCGCGCACCGCGCCGTGGTCGAGGTCGACACCGAGCTGGGCCTGGTGAAGGTGGTCGAGCTGGCCTGCGCCCAGGACGTCGGCAAGGCGCTCAACCCGCTCTCCGTCGTCGGCCAGATCCAGGGCGGCACGACCCAGGGCCTGGGCGTGGCGGTGATGGAGGAGATCATCGTCGACCCCAAGACGGCGAAGGTCAGGAACCCCTCCTTCACGGACTACCTGATCCCCACCATCCTCGACACGCCGACCATCCCGGTCGACGTGCTCGAACTCGCCGACGAGCACGCCCCGTACGGGCTGCGCGGCATCGGCGAGGCCCCGACCCTGTCGTCCACCCCGGCCGTCCTCGCGGCGATCCGGGACGCGACGGGCCTGGAACTCAACCGTACGCCGGTACGGCCCGAGCACCTCACGGGCACCGCGTGACCCCCTTCGGGGACTGAAACCGGTGCCCTTCCGGGGGGACGTCGTCCCCCCGGACCCCACTGTTCGTCTCGGGCCGTCCCCCGGGCCGTCCCATCCCAAATCCCGCGCTCCCCAGACGCTGTGCGGGTGCCCCTTTGAACCTTGGGAGTTGGCCCATGACCCATCAGTCAGTGGAGCCCAGGACCGCGGCCGAGGACGCGGGCGAAGGCAGCCGCGTCCCCGCCGGGCGGTCCTGGCTCGACCGGTATTTCCACATATCCAGAAGAGGATCCACGGTCGCACGGGAAGTGCGCGGCGGCATCACCACCTTCATGGCGATGGCGTACATCCTCCTGCTCAACCCCCTCATCCTGTCCGGCAAGGACGCGGCGGGGGACACGCTCGGCCAGAAGGCGCTGATCACCGCGACCGCGTTCGCGGCGGCCCTCACCACGCTGCTGATGGGTTTCGTCGGCAAGGTGCCGCTCGCCCTCGCCGCCGGCCTCTCCGTCTCCGGTGTCCTGTCCACCCAGGTCGCGCCCGAGATGACCTGGCCGCAGGCCATGGGCATGTGCGTGATGTACGGCGTGGTCATCATGCTGCTCGTCGTCACCGGCCTGCGTGAAATGATCATGAACGCGATCCCGCTCGCGCTCAAGCACGGCATCACGATGGGCATCGGCCTGTTCATCGCGTTCATCGGTTTCTACAAGGCCGGCTTCGTCCACCAGGGCAAGGGCGGCCCGGTCACCCTCGGTCCCGCCGGCGAGCTGACCGGCTGGCCGGTCCTGCTCTTCGCCGGCACCCTGCTGCTGATCTTCATGCTCCAGGCCCGGAACGTCCCCGGGGCCATCCTCATCGGCATCGTCGGCGGCACCGTCGTCGCCCTGGTCCTGAACGCCACCGGTGTCATCGGCGCCGGGCAGTGGGCCAACGGCACCCCCGAGCTGCACGGCAGCGCGGTCTCCATGCCCGACTTCTCGCTCTTCGGCGACGTCGAGTTCGGCGGCTGGGGCGAGGTCGGCGCGATGACCGTCGGCCTGATCGTGTTCACGCTGGTGCTGGCCGGGTTCTTCGACGCGATGGCCACCATCATCGGCGTCGGCACCGAGGCGAACCTCGCCGACGACAAGGGCCGGATGCCGGGCCTGTCCAAGGCGCTGTTCATCGACGGCGCCGGCGGGGCGATCGGCGGCGTGGCGGGCGGCTCCGGCCAGACCGTGTTCGTCGAGTCGGCCACCGGCGTCGGCGAGGGCGCCCGCACCGGGCTCGCCTCGGTCGTCACCGGCCTGTTCTTCGCGGCCTGTCTGTTCTTCACGCCGGTCACCGCGATCGTGCCGCAGGAGGTCGCCTCGGCCGCCCTGGTCGTCATCGGCGCGATGATGATGATGAACGCCCGGCACGTGGACTGGGCCGACCGCGCCACCGCCGTCCCGGTCTTCCTGACCGTCGTGCTGATGCCGTTCACGTACACCATCACCACCGGTGTCGCCGCGGGCGTCGTCTCCTACGTCGCCATCAAGACCGCCCAGGGCAAGGCCCGCGAGATCGGCGCCTTCATGTGGGGTTTGACGGTGGTGTTCCTCGTCTACTTCGCCCTTCATCCCATCGAGGGCTGGCTGGGCGTCCACTAGCCCGCCCGGCCGACACCCGCCCTCCCTGCCCGTGAGGAGACCGACAGATGCTGGACATCGCCGAAGAACTGCACCGGTGGGTCGAGCAGGGCCGCGGCTTCGCCGTCGCCACCGTGGTGGCCGTCGGCGGCAGCGCCCCGCGCCAGCCCGGCGCCGCGCTCGCGGTGGACGCCGACGGCACGGCCGTCGGCTCGGTCTCCGGCGGGTGCGTCGAGGGCGCCGTGTACGAGCTGTGCCGGCAGGCACTCGAGGACGGCGAGACCGTTCTCGAGCGCTTCGGGTACAGCGACGAGGACGCCTTCGCCGTCGGCCTGACCTGCGGCGGCGTGATCGACATCCTCGTCACGCCGGTCCGGGCGGACGGTCCCGCCCGGCCGGTGTTCGCCGCCGCGCTGGCCGCCGCCGCCCGAGGAGAGGCGGCGGCGGTCGCGCGGATCGCCGAGGGACCGGCCGGGCTGCGGGGCCGGGCCCTGATGGTCCGCCCCGACGGCTCCTTCGACGGCGGCTTCGGCGGCCACCCCGAACTGGACCGCACGGTCGCCGCCGAGGCCGGGGCCTTCCTGGACGCGGGCCGCACGGGCACCGTGGAGATCGGCGAACAGGGCTCGCGCTGCGGTGCCGCTCTCACCGTCCTGGTCGAGTCCTCGGTGCCGCCGCCCCGGATGATCGTCTTCGGCGCGATCGACTTCGCGTCCGCGCTGGTCCGCGTCGGCAAGTTCCTCGGCTACCACGTCACCGTGTGCGACGCCCGCCCGGTGTTCGCGACCAGGGCCCGCTTCCCCGAGGCCGACGAGATCGTCGTCGAGTGGCCGCACAGGTACCTGGAGCGCACCGAGGTCGACGCCCGCACCGTCCTGTGCGTCCTCACCCACGACGCCAAGTTCGACGTACCGCTGCTGCGGCTGGCGCTCGGGCTGCCGGTCGCCTATGTCGGCGCCATGGGTTCGCGCCGCACCCACCTGGACCGCAACGAGCGGCTGCGCGCCGTCGGCGTCACCGAGCTGGAACTGGCCCGGCTGCGCTCCCCGATCGGCCTCGACCTCGGCGCCCGGACGCCCGAGGAGACGGCGCTGTCCATCGGGGCGGAGATCGTCGCCGCCCGCCGCGGCGGCAGCGGCGTGGCCCTGACCGGCGCGCACACCCCGATCCACCACGACTCCGGCACCCGCCCGACGGGCCGGATCGGGTCGGTTGCCTGAAGGGGCTCAGGCCCGTCCGAGCAGCCGGTCGGCGGCGCGTCCGAACATCCGGCGGGACGCCCGTTCCAGTACGCCGTCGAAGGCGCGCGGCAGGAAGCGGACCCGCAGCTCCTCCCGCCACACGACCCGGCTGCCGCCCCCGGGAGCGGGACGGACCTCGATCTCCGCCCAGCCGAGGATCGTCCGGCCCCGCTTCTCCAGCCGGCACCTCCCGCCCTCGCCGCCGGCCGGCGGGTGCCAGACCGTCACCTCCATGACATCGTCCAGCGCGAGCGGGCCGATCCCGGAACGGGCCAGGAAGCGCGTGCCCTCGCGGTCCGGCGGGGGCGTGAGCACCCTGATCCGGGTCAGCGGGACCGCGTCGGCGTGCCGCGGCCACCGGGTGAGCCGGCGCCACGCCTCCTGCGGCGGGAGGGGCACCGTGCGCGTGAGCGAGAAGAGGGGCACGGCACGATCGTAGGCGCGCTCCTCGCGTCGTGCCCCGGCACGGGAGCGCGGGCGGCTACGGGCGGTACACCTTGCCGGGCTCCGCCTTGCCGGGTGCCAGCAGCTGGGGGACCGTCACGAAGACGTAGCCGCGCTTCTTCAGCGCGTCGATGATGCCGGGCACGGCCGGCACGGTCCCGTCGTAGATGTCGTGCAGCAGGATGATCCCGTCCCGGGAGGACTGGTCGAGGACGCGCCGGGTGATGAGCGCGGAGTCGGTGGTGGTGTAGTCCTTGGCGGTCACGCTCCACAGCACCTCCGCCAGGCCCAGCTCCTTGCTGATCTCGTGCACGTTCGCGTCGGTGCGGCCCTGAGGCGGGCGCATCAGGGTCGGCTTGCGCCCGGTGAGCCGCTCGATCGCCTCGTTGGGCCGGTTCAGCTCTTCCCGTATCTCCTTGTCCGATATCTTGGTGAGGATCTTGTGGTCCCAGGTGTGGCTGGCGACCTCGTGGCCCTCCGCCGCCATCCGCTTGACCAGCTCGGGGTACTTCTCGATGTGCCGCTTGCCGAGCAGGAAGAAGGTGGCCGGGACCTTCTTCTCCTTCAGGATGTCGAGCAGCCGCGCGGAGTTCTCGCTGGGCCCGGCGTCGAAGGTGAGCGCGATGCACTTGGCCTTGCGGCAGTCGACGGTCCCGAACCCGGCCGGCGCGCCGGGTGCCGCCTCGTCGCGGACGGTGCTCGGGGCGGTCGTGTCGACCTGGGCGCAGCCGGCCAGCGTCAGCGACAGGCCGGCCGCGGCGGCGAACGCCCACCGGCGCAACCTCCGGCCCGTTCCGTGCATCTTCCCGGGCGCGTGCTGCGGCATGGCGTTCGTGTCGGTCAAGAGAGGCATGCCGGGACTATACACTGCGTGTATAGTGCACCCGTTCGAGCCCCCGGGTCACGGCGGGCAACGACCCCGTGCACACCAGTAGTACCGACCGGGTACTCCGAGTAACCTCGGGACCATGACGCGCACGGGGGAGCGAGTCGGCACGGCACGGTTACGGACACCCGCCTGGATCGCGCGCATCGAGACGCCGGACGGGCGGGTCCTCGGCGCGGGCGTGCTGCTCGCCCCGGAGCTGGTCCTCACCGCCGGACACGTCGTCCGCCCCGGCCGCCCCTACACCGTCCGCCTGATCGGCGTACCCGGCCTCGCCGCCGTGACCGCCACCGTCCACCCCGACGAGCACGTGCCCCAGCGCGAGGACACCTTCGGCGACCGCAGCGGCGACCTCGCCCTGCTGCGCCTGGCCCCGCCGCTGCCCGCCGAGCACACCACCCGCCTCTACCGGCTCGCCGCCCCGCACGGACCCGTCAGCATGTACGGCTTCCCCGACGGCGACGACGGCGGGCGCTGGCACGGCGCCACCCTGGTCGCCGCCCGCGGCCGGGACAGCCAGGTGCAACTGCGCCCGCTCACCCCCGGGGAACTGGCCGCCCCCGGCTTCAGCGGCGGCGGAGTCGTCGACCACGCCACCGACCAGGTCATCGGCATCGTCCTCAGCGTCGACGAGGGACCGGGCTCCGCCTTCAGCTACATGAGCCCCACCGAGACCATCCTCAGCCATCTGCCCCAGGTCGCCGCCTGGACCGACGGGGCCGAGGCCGTCGACCCCCGGCTGCGCACCGGCACCGGCCCCGCCGCCGGCCGGCTCGACGTGCCCTTCGCCACCCGCCTCGCCTCCTGGTTCCGCGGCGAGGGCTGGCCGGTGCTCGTCACCGTCGTCCCCGACCGCGGCGACCGCGCCTTCACCCTCCAGCGGGCCGTCACCCTCGCCGACCGCGAGCTGCGCACCCACCGCAACACCAGCGCCGTCAGCCACGACCCGCCCGAGACCGTGCCGCCCGCCGGCGCCCACGACCTCGCCCTGGACGTCGCGGAGCTGACGGCCGCCCAGGTCATGGACCGGATCGCCGAACGCCTCGGCATCCGCGACGACCCCCGCCCCGAACGGCTCGGCACCCTGCGCCTGCCGCTCGCCGCCGTGCTGGCCGGCGTCGACGAGGCGGCCGAACCCGACGCCCTGCTCGCCCTGCTGGACCGGCTCGCCCGGCAGGGCGCCCGGCTGCTGCTGGCCTTCCGCGCCCCGGGCGAACACGCCGCCCGCGCCGCCGAACTGCTCGTCCACCGCCCGCTGCGCGACCGCTGGGCCCGGCTGCGCACCGAACTCGACCGCATCACCGACGAACTGGGCCCGGCGCTCGACACCCGCCGCGACCGCGTCCTGCCCGGCCCCGGCACCCCCGCGCTGATCGACCGCGCCGACGCCGGCGTACGGCGCACCCGGATGCTGCGCGCCTGGGTCGCCCACACCCCCGACCCGGAGCGCGACCCCACCGCCGCCACCCTGCTGTTCACCTTCGAGGACGCCGTCGCCCGCCGCCGTCGGCGCCTGGAGAACGCCATCGGCCTGCTGGACGCCCGGCTGCGCCGCCGCGCCGAACTCCTCGGCCGGATCGGCGCCGAATGGCCGCTGTGCCGGCAGCGGGCCGCCGCGCACGGCGAGAGGGTCATGGCGGCGTACCGGCTCTACGAAGAGGCGCTGTCGCTGCTGCGGCAGACCCCCTGCGACATCGAGCGGGCCGAGGCCGCCGTCGAGCGGTTCGTCGGCTTCTGCTCGGCCACCGCACCCAAGGAGGAGGGCGCGTCGTGACCTCGTGCGTCCGGCCCGGCTGCGCGGGCCGCATCATGGCCACCGGCTACTGCGACACCTGCGGCCACCGGCACGCCGAACCCAGAACCGAACCGCACCCCGGTCCGGACACCGGACCGCCCGGACCGCCCGGACCGGCCCCGGCCGCGACCGCCGCCGGCGAACCGCCCGTGCCGGCGGCCGTGCACGCCGTCGCCGGACTCGGCGAACTCGACCAGCACGGACTGGTCGTCCTGCCCGACGTCCCCGCCCCCGGCGACGTCCTCGTCACGGACCCCCGCCCGCCCTCCGGGGGCCGCCGCTGCGGCGCCGGCGGCTGCACCATGACCATCGGCGTCGGCTACGGCGACCAGCCCGCCCGCCCCACCGGCCACTGCCCCCGCTGCGGCACGGCCTACTCGCTGCTGCCGCAGCTCCACCCGGGCGACATCGTCGACGACCACTACAAGGTGCTCGGCTGCCTCGCCCACGGCGGTCTCGGCTGGATCTACCTCGCCGAGGACACGCGCGCCGACGGCTACCGGGTCGTCCTCAAGGGCCAGATCAACGTCCACGACGTCCACGCCCGGCACACCGCCGTCGAGGAGCGCCGCTCCCTCACCGCCCTGCACCACCCCGACATCGTCCGCTTCGTCAACTACTTCGAGCACGAGAGCGCCGGCCACCCGTCCACCGGCTACCTCGTCATGGACTACATCGCCGGACGCTCCCTGCAACAGCTCATGGACGCCGACGACATCGAACGGATCTTCCACGGCCGCCCCCGCCTCGACCACGTCCTCACCTACGGCTGCAAGATCCTCGGCGCCCTCCAGTACATGCACGAACGCGGCCTGCTCTACTGCGACATGAAGCCCGCCAACGTCGTCCACTTCGGCCGGGCCGTCAAGGTCGTCGACCTCGGCGCCGTCCGCGCCATCGGCGACCGCGCCTCCGCCTACGTCTACACGCCCGGCTTCGCCCCGCCCAAGGAGGAGATCGACCGCCGCGGCTGGCACGTCGACAGCGACCTCTACACCGTCGGCATGACCCTCCAGGCCCTGGCCCGCGGCACCGAACCCGCCCGCGGCCTCAGCCCCGACTCCTTCCGCCGCCTCGTCGCCCGCGCCACCCACGACGAACCCCGCGCCCGGTTCCGCTCCGCCGCCGAGATGTCCCGCCAGCTCTGGGAGGTGCTGCGCGAGTTCCGCGCGCTGCGCTTCGGCGAGCAGCTCCCGGAGAGCTCCACCCGGTTCCGCCCGTCCGGCGCCGGCCTCGACGCCGGGCTCGGCGCGATCCCCGCCCTCGGCCACTTCACCCGCCGCACCGGCGACCTGCCCGCCCCCCTGGACGTCTCCCCGCCCGACCCCGCCGAGGTGGCCGGCGCCCTGCCCGAACCGGTCCCCGACCCCGACGACGGCGCCGCCCTGCTGCTCGACTCCTTCCCGCCCGACGCCCCCGACCGGGTCGCCCGGCAATGGCCCCGCGAATCCCGCCTCGGCACCCCCGAGACCGCCCTGTGGCTCTGCCGCGCCTATCTGCGAAAGGGCGAGCAGCGGGCGGCGGAGAGCTGGCTCGCCGAGGCCGAGACCCAGCTCGGCGAGCGCGCCGCCGCCCACGACTGGCGCATCGCCTGGCACCACGGCGTACTGCACCTCAGCAAGGGCGAGGTGGAGCCGGCCGGCGCCCGCTTCGACGCCGTCTACCAGGCACTGCCCGGCGAATACGTGCCCAAGCTCGCCCTCGGCCACTGCGCCGAACACACCGCCGGCGCCCGCCGGGCCCGCGCCATGCGGTACTACGAGGCCGTCTGGAAGCGGGACTTCGCGCACACCGCCGCCGCGTTCGGCCTGGCCCGCGGCCACCTCGCGGCCGGCGACCGGGACGCCGCCGTGCACGTCCTCGACGAGGTCCCCGCCACCTCCCGGCACCACGACGCCGCCCGCATCGCCGCCGTCCGTGTGCGCGCCGGCATCCTGCACGGCACCCCGCCCACCCCGGCCGGCCTGCGGGACGCGGCCCGCAGGCTGCCCGAACTGCGCCTGGACGGCGGCGCCGCCGACGGCGAGTCCCGGGCCCGGCTGGTCGCCGAGGTCCGCGAGAACGCCCTGCACAGCCGTCCCGCCCAGGGCTGGGGACCGGACTTCCCCACCGGGGACCTCTTCGGCGCCGGGGACGAGGACGGGCTGCGCACCCGGCTGGAACAGTCCTTCCGGCAGCTCGCCGCGCAGGCCCGCACCGCCGGGGAACACGGCCGACTGCTCGACCTCGCGCACGCCGTCCGGCCCCTGACCACCTTCTGACCCGCCCACCAGCTCCGGGAGAAACAGCGATGACCGTGGCCGAGGAGACCGAGGTGACGCTGGAGGTCGGCCAGCGGACGGAACTGCCCGCCGTGCCCGACCCGGCCGGGCACCACCCCGAACGCGAGATGCACGCCATCCTGGAGATCGGGGTCCGCGGCCCGGCCGGCGCGCCGCGCGCCACGCCCGCGCCCGGCACCGGCCCCGCCCTCGCCGAGGTGCTGATCGTCGACACCTCCCGCTCGATGCTCCACCCGCCGGCCAAGCTCCACGCGGCCAAGGACGCCACCGTAGCCGCCGTCCGGATGCTGCCCTTCGGCACCGCCTTCGCCGTCCTCGCCGGCCGGTTCGACGCCACCGTCGTGCACCCCGGCCCCGGCCGCCACGTGCTCGCCGTCGCCCGGCCCGGCGAACGCGAGGCCGCCGAACGCGCGGTGCGCATCCTGGACGCGGACGGCGGCACCGCCATCGGCGCCTGGCTCGACCTCGCCCGGCGGCTGCTCAAGGACCAGCCCGCGCCCGTCAAACACGTCCTGCTGCTCACCGACGGCCGCAACGAGCACGACCACCGCTCCCGCCGCCCGCTGGAGACCGTGCTCGACGCCTGCGCGGGCCAGTTCGTCTGCGATGCCTGGGGCATCGGTGACGACTGGGACGCCGAACTGCTGCTGAACATCACCCGGCGGCTGCACGGCCGCGCCCGGGCCGTCCGCCGGGAGGCGGAACTCACCGCCGCGTACGAGGAACTCGTCGCCGGACTGCTCGGCACGGCGGTGCCCGAACTGCGCATCCGGCTCACCCCCACCACCCCCGGCACGGTGATCCGGCAGGTCAAGCAGGTGGTGCCGAACGAACAGGAGCTGCGGCCCGTCCCGGCCGGCCCCGGCGGGCGCGCCGCGGAGTACGTCACCCGGGCCTGGGGCGACGAGGTACGGCACTTCCAGGTCGTCCTCACCGCCGACCCCGCCGGCCGGGAGAGCGGCGAGGAACTCCAGCTCGCCGCGGTGGAGATCGTCGTACCCGGCGTCCGGCGCCCGCTGCGGCTGCCGCCGCCCCGGCCCATCCTGGTGCGCTGGACCGACGACCCGCTCGACGCCTCCCGGCAGCATCCCGGGGTCCGCCGGCACGAGCTGTACCAGCGGGCGAGCGCCGCCGTCGCCCAGGCGTACCGGGCCTGGCTGCGCGGCGCGGAGGGCCGGGACACGGGGGACCGCGAACTCGCCCGCGCCCTCGCGCTGGCCGCGGAACTGGGCGACGCCCAGCTGCTCGGCGCGCTCCGCCTGATCGAGTCCCCACCGGGCACCGGCCGCATCCGCCCCGGCCTCAAGGACGTCGACTGGCAACACCTCATCCTCTCCAGCGCCCTGACGACCCCACCGGAACAGCCGACGCCCTCGCCCATGGGGGCGGGGCGTGAGGGTGCCGGAGGGGGCGGGAGTGCGGCGGGAGAGAGGGGGCCGACGCGAACCGGTGGTGCCGGGGGCCGTGACGAGGGCGGCGCGGCCGTGGCCGACGGAGAGGCGGGCGGGGCGGGCTGGGACGGGGCGGGTGCGGGTGGTGTGGGCGGGGTGGGAGTGGATCGGGTCGGTCCGGGTCCGGCCGGTGCGCATCCGGGGGGCCCGGGCCCGGGCCACGCGCCTCCGGGGGGCGCGAACATGGGCGGCGTGGGGCCGGCCGGTGCGCCTCCGGGTGGCCCGGGGGGCGATCACGGGCCTCGGGACCACGCGACTTCGGGCGGCGCGCGTGGGGCCGGGACCGGAACGGCCGGTGCACCGGGGCCGGGAGCCGGCGGGGCCGATGTCGCGCATCCGCCGGGTGCCGCCGGCCCCGCCCTCCCCGTCCGGCCCGACGGGCTGGTCGAGTGCCCGAGGTGCCGCTGGCTCGGTCCGGCCGACTCCGTCTACTGCGGGGGCGACTGCGGACGGCTGCTGAGAGGGGTGACGGCATGAACCCGGGAAACGCCGGGACACCCGGCGCGGGCGGCGGCCGGGGCATACCGCCGGCCCCCGGCGCGGGCCGGGGCACGCCTGCCGGTTCCGGCGCCGGTGAGGGCGCGTCACCCGGTGCCGGTCGAGGCGCGCCCGGCGCCGGCAGGGGCACGGCTCCGGGCGCGGGCGCCGGTGCGCCCGTGCTCCCGCCCTCGCGGCCGTCCCCGTCCGCACCGCAGTCCCCGTACCGCCCGTACCCCGAGCGGACCCCGCCCTCCCCGGAACCCGGGCGTACCCCGGCGGCCCCTTCGGCGCGCCCCGCCGACCGCCCCGCGTCCGGTCGTCCGCACCGTGTGCTCGCGCGGCTGGCCTCGTGGGCCGCCGGGACCGGTTCGCCTCCCCCCGGCGGCAGCACCACCGCGCGGGACCTCGCCGTGCGCCACCGCCTCCTGCTCGCCCTGTCGGCATTGCTCACCCTGTCGCTGTTCGTGTCGTACCAGGGCGTGCACGGCGACGCGGACCCGCTGCGCACCTCCAGCGCCCCGACGGTGCTGGCCCTCGACACGGCGCTGTACGCGCTCGACCAGGCGCAGCGGGACGCCGTCCGGTCGGCACCCATCAGCGACTTCCAGAACCAGATCTCGGTCGCCGTGCGGAGCCTCGCCGCCGCGGCGGCCGACGACGACCTCGGCAGGCCGGCGGGCCGGCAGGCCCTGCAGACGCTGGCGGGCCTGATCACCGTCTACGCCGTCAAGGTTCAGCAGTCCCAGGTCCAGCCCGAAAACGACGTACTGCGCGAGGCGTACCTCAGCTACGCCACCAGCGTCCTGACGGAGCGGTACTCCGGCGTACGGGACCGGCTCGAGATCCTGCAACGGCAGCAGCGCGCCACGGTGCACCGCCAGACCTCCTTCGGCCCGTTGCTGTGGCTCGCCTGGACCGTGACCGTGCTGCTCGCCCTCGCCCTCACCGCGGCACTGCTGGAGACGCAGCGCTTCCTGCGGCACCGCTTCCGGCGCCGTTACAACCGCCGGCTCATCGCCGCCGGACTGCTGGCGCTCGCCGGCGTCGCCGTCACCGTGCTGTTCACCGTGTGGACCCAGGCGGGGATGAGCGACACCCGGGCACTGCTCGACAGCGCGCTGACCGGGCCGCGCATTCCCGAAGCGGGGCGGGACACCGCCTCGTACCTGGCAGGCACCGGCTTCCGCGCGGCGGCGTCGGTGTGGATCCCGATAGGAGGCGTCCTGCTGATGGCACTGGCCGAGACCGGCCTGCGACGGCACATCAACGACTACCGGTTCAGGCCCCGGTGAGCGCGCCCCCCGGCGGCCCGGCGACGGCCGCCCCCGGCACCCGGACCCGCCCGCCCCGCCGCACGGCCCGCACCGTCACCGTGGTGGCGAGCGCCCTGGTCCTCCTCGCGGCGGCCGTGGTGGTGGGCGTACGCGCCGCCGGGCAGGTCCCGACCGTCACCCTGCTGGCCAACTGGACCAGCGGCGACGAACGCCACTTCCGGGAGGCGGTCATCGAGCCGTTCGAACGGAAGCACCGGGTCCACGTCGACTACCAGGGCAGCAACGCCGAGAGCCAGGTGCTCGGCGCCGACGTGGAGGCCGGCACCCCGCCCGACGTGGTGGTGCTCACCGGGCCCGGCGAACTCGCCGAGTACGCCCGGCAGAAGCACCTCGTGGCCCTCGAAAGCCTGGTGCCCCGCGAGGACTTCGGCCCGCCCTGGTCCACCCCGCTGGCGGACGGGCACGTGTACTGGTTCCCGCTGAAGGCCGACGTGAAGAGCATCGTCTGGTATCCGGGCGACCTCGGCGAGCGGGAACGCCGCAAGGCCGTGCACCGGCCGGCCGAGTGGTGCGTCGGCATGGGCTCCGGGGCCACCAGCGGCTGGCCCGGCACCGACTGGATCGAGGACCTCCTGCTCCAGCGCCACGGCCCCGACGTCTACCAGCGGTGGGCGCGCGGCGCACTGAGCTGGCGGTCCTCGCAGGTGAGGGAGGCCTGGGTGACCTGGGGCGAGCTGGCCGGCGCCGGCCGCGACCCGGAACTGGTCCGGCGGGCCCTGAAGACCCCGTACCAGTCGGCGTCGCAGCCGCTCACCCGGACGCCACGGGGCTGCACGCTGGAGCACCAGGGGGCGTTCGTCCGCAACTACCCCGCCTGGCAGCACGCCGACGGCCGGTACGCCCCCTCCGCCGAGCTGCTCCTCGACGCACCCGCTCCGCGCGCCTGGGAGGTCTCCGGAGACCTCGTCGCCCTGCTGCACGACACCCCGCAGACCCGGGAGCTGATCCGTTATCTGGCCTCGGACGAGGCCCAACGCGCCTGGAGCGCCAACGAGTCCGGTTTCTCCGTGCACGCCGGGACGCGGTCCTCCTCCGACGAGGGCTCGGCCTGGCACCGCTCCCTCGCGGCGGCCCTGCGCGACGAGCGGACGGCGCACTGCTTCGACGCCTCCGACGCCATGCCGCCCGCGGTGCGGGACGCGTTCGCCGAGGCGGCCATCGAGTTCCTCGCCCACCCGGACCGCCTGGACCGCCTGCTGCGCTCCCTGGACACGCTCGGCGGCACCCGGGGCCTGACCTGGCTGCCGTCGGTGTGCGACCGCCCGTCGTGACACCCCATGTCCGGCCGTGTCCGGTGGAAAGGGGGCGTTGCGGGCCGCTCGTGGTGGCCCGCAACGCCCCCCGGCACATACCCGAGGGGTACTCGGGAAGCCTTCCGGGTTACGAGCCGACCTGCGCGGTCACCAGGTCCGAGAAGGTGGTCAGCCGGGTGTAGACACCCGGGTAACCGGCCTCCGCGCACCCCTCGCCCCAGGAAGTGATCCCTGCCAGGACGCCCCCGATGAGCAGGGGACCGCCGCTGTCGCCCTGGCAGGTGTCCACGCCGCCGGACGTGTATCCGGCGCATACCATGTCGGACTGGACGAAGTCCGCACCGTAGGAGGAACGGCAGCTGGAGTCGGACACGACCGGCACGGTCGCGGTCCGCAGCTGGTTGGAGGAGCTGCCGTTCTCCGAGGTGGTCCCCCAGCCGAGGATCCGGGCCGTGGTCCCGGCCGCGTAGACGCTCGTCTGGGCGGAGGTGACGTACTTGGCCGTGGTGTACGGCATCGACGTCGACAAGGTCAGCACGGCCACGTCGTCGCCGTTGGTGGCGTCCGTGTAGCCGGGGTTGATCCAGATCCTGCTGACCCGGCTCACCGTGCCGTTGGTGCCGTTGAGGTAGGTCCGGCCCCCGACCACGCGGACGCTGCCCGTGGTCTCGCCGACCATGCAGTGCGCGGCCGTCACGACCTTCGTGGGAGCCACCAGGGTGCCGCCGCAGAACTGGTTCTGGGACGCGTCCGTGATCTGCATCATGAACGGGTACGCGCTCGTCGTGGTGGTCGTACCGCCGACGACGGGCTGGGGCGCGGCGCTCGCCGTGGGGGAGGCGAGCAGCGCGGTCGCCGCGGCGGCGGCGGTGGCCACCAGGGTCGCGGCGGTCTTTCTCACACGTCTGGGCCCGAACATGAGTCTCCTCAGTGGGGGTTGCACCGGTGGGGGATCGCGCGGGTGTCGGTGGGCGGTGTGCACGGGGAGGTCGCAGGACCGACCCCGTGTGCCCGGGCGAGCGGCACGCCCATTACGCTAGGACCCGGAACCCACGGCCCCCAATGAGGGAACCCCCTAAGGGGCTGGGTGAGGGAAAACCCTCGGTCCGGTTCAGTTAACTAGGGCCCCGCTCAGCGCGCCCGTCGAGCCGCCGCCAATCGGACGATGTCGACCCGCGACCGGATCCCCAGTTTGCGGTAGACCCGGGTCAGGGTCGCCTCCACCGTCTTCACGCTGATGAACAGCCGGGCCGCGATCTCCCGGTTGGTGGCCCCCTCCATGACCAGCGCGGCGACCTGACGCTCCATCGCGGCCAGCACCTCCAGCGCGGCCGGTGCCTCCGGCCGGTCCGGCACCGGGTCCGGCTCGGGAGCGGCGAGCGTGTCCTCCACCTGGCGCAGCCAGGGCAGCGCCCGGCAGCGCCGGAACATCCGGCCGGCCTCGTCGAAGGCCGCCGCCCCGGGCCCCCGGCCGCGCAGCCGGGCCAGCGCGAACGCGGCCCGCGCCTCCTCCAGGCCGTAGCCGAGCTTGCCCAGCCGGTCCTGAGCGGACGTCAGCTGGGCGACGGCGGCCTCCCGGTCGCCCCGGGCGGCGCGCACCAGCGCCTCGGACCGGTCCAGCACGGCGAGCACGCTCTCCCGGCCGAGCCGGAGCGCGTGCTCCCGGCTCGCGTCGATGACGTCCTGCGCCTCGGCCACCTCGCCGGCGCGGACCAGCGCCTCGGCCAGGTCCCCCTGCCAGCGGCCCCGGGCCGGGTCGGTGATGCCGAGGCCCAGCTCCAGGCTGCGCACCCGGCGCAGCGCACGCACGGTGCCCGCCGGGTCCCCGGCCACCAGCTGCGCGTACCCGAGGGCGCCCAGCGCCCGGGAGAGGTACATCTGGTCGCCGTCCTCCTCGGCGTGCTGCACCGCCTCCCGGGCGAGCGCCAGCGCGCGGTCCACATCGCCGCCGGAGGCCTCCGCGAGGGAGGTGAGCATCGCCGAGGCGGTCTCGCCGATGCCCGAGTCCCGGGCCAGCCGCAGGCTGTCGCGGGCCAGGTCCAGGGCGCGCCCGCAGTGTCCGGCGCGCAGCTCGGTCTCGGCGAGGCCGCGCAGGAAGTGCACCTCGCTCTCCACCGAGCCGCGCCGGCGCACCTCGCGCAGCAGGGCGGTCACGGTGGCCCGGGCCTCGGCGAGCTGGTCGCCCATCACCAGCCAGCGGAACCGGGCGCTGCCCGCCCCGTTGTGATGCCACGCCACCCGGGGGTCCTGGGGCTCGCGCAGGGCCCGTTTGATGGTGCGGGGTGCCTCCGGATGACCCATCAGGGTCTCGGTCTGCGCCTGGAAGGCGAGGGCGAGCAGCTCGGTGCGCCGGTCCTGGCCGCGCGCGGCCAGCTCGGCGGCGTGCGCGGCGGCCTGCCGTGCCTCGGTGAAGTCGCCCTCCACGATCAGCGCCCGCCAGGCCAGCTGGTAGTGGACCAGGGCCAGCAGCCGGGGGTCGTCGCCGGCGTCGGCGAGGGCCTGCGGGAAGACGGCGTCGACCTCGGTCATGGTGTGGCCGGCGGTGTCGATGACGATGATCCAGGCCCGTACCCGGTCGGCGGGCACACTCGCCCGGGTGAGCACCTCCCGGGCGATGTCCCGGGCCAGGTCGACCTCGCCGGCGGTGATCGCGTCCTCGGCGGCGGCGAGCCGGCGCTCCTCCGGGCCGGGGCTGCCGCCGGCGGGGGTGTGCCGGGCGGCGAGCAGCCCGAGCTGGGCGGCGACCGAGGGCGCCCCCCGGTCCCGGGCGAGGGCCGCGGCCCCGGCGAGCCGGGCGGCCACCCCCGGGTCGGTGCCGGTGGTGGCCAGGGCCAGGTGCCGGGCCCGCTCTATCGGGTCGGAGGCGGCGGTGGACAGCGCCGCGTGCGCCGCCCGCCGCTCGTGCGCGGGTGCCTCCGCGTACAGCGCGGCGGAGATCAGCGGGTGCGCGAACCGTACGGCGGGTGCGTCGGGCCCGGTGGCCAGCAGCCCGAGTTCGGCGGCCTGGGCGCACTCGGCCTCGGCGTTCTCCCGGCCGGCCGCGCGCAGCAGCGCCGGGGTGGGGCGGGCGCCGGCGCTGGCCACCAGCAGGGTGCGGCGGGCCTCGACCGAGAGCAGGTCCAGGCGGCTGAGGACCAGGGCGCGCAGCGAGGTCGGCACCGGCAGCGGCTCGCCGGGCCGGGGCGGGGTGGGGCTGTCGGCGAGGGCGCGGCCCAGTTCCAGCGCGAACAGCGGGTTGCCGCCGCTGGTGCGGTGGATCTCGCGGACCGTGGAGCGGGGCAGTCCGCCGTGGCCGCGGTGGTCGAGCAGCTGGGCGACCTGGGCGCGGGTGAGCGGGCCGAGCCGGACGGCCAGGGTGCCCGGCGGACAGGCGCGCAGCTGACGGTCGTACTCCTGGCTCTCCTGGCCCTCCGTGCGCACCGCGCACAGCAGTTGCACCGGCGTGCCCTCCAGGCGCCGGGCGGCGAAGCCGAGGAGTTCGGCGCTGGCCGGGTCCAGCCACTGCAGGTCGTCGGCGACGACCAGGACCGGGCCGTCGGCGGCGAGCGCACGCAGCGCGGAGAGCACCGCCAGGCGCAGCGCGAGACCGTCGCGCTGGAGGCTGGACTCGCCGCGGCCGGTGAGCGCCGACTCCAGGGCGATGCGCTGGGCGGCGGGCAGCCGGGGGGAGACCTCGTCGAGGACCAGACCGAGCAGATCGGCGAGGGCGAGGAACGGAAGATGGGATTCGGACTCCGTCGCCGAGCACCGCAACACCGTGCGCGCGGTGGCGCCGTATTCCTCGGCCAATGCCCGCAGCGCGGTGGATTTCCCTATTCCGGCGGGGCCGTGGAGCAGCACACTGCCCCCCGAGGCGAGTTGCCCGCGGGCGCCGGCGAACAGCTCTTCGCGGCCGATGACCAGGTCGGGGCGGCACCTGGCAGACTCCTGGAAGTCCCGTCGCACGGTCACCGCTCCCCTCCTGTGTCGTGTCCGGGCCAAATTCTAGGCAACGATCCCTGAAATTCGGACGGAAGCCGTGGTGAGGGAAATAACAAACGGTCAAGCAGAGGGAAATGCAAAGCGGCGCCGGAGGAATGGGCGGGTTTCCCCGCCGTCTTCGGGCTAGGGCAGCAGTCCCGCCCCGCGGGCCGCGCTCACCGCCTCTCCTCGTGTGTGGGCGCCCAGCTTCCGCATCGCCGAACGCAGATGGCTCTTGACGGTTTCCGGGCCGATGCCCAGCCGCTCGGCCACCGTCGCGTTGGTGGCTCCCGCCGCCACCCAGGACAGCACGTCCAGCTCGCGTGGCGCCAGGGTCACGCCCCCGGCTCGCGGCGGCGTGGTGAGCAGCCCGCAGGCGGCGAGCAGTTCGGCCCGCAGCGCCGGGTCGGGGATCCGGGGCGCCAGCGCCCGCAGCGCCGCGTGCGCCTCGCGCACCTGTTCCCGGGCGGCGCCCGGGCCGGCCGGGGCGGGCCCGGTCCGGGCCGCGGCCAGCAGGCCGCGCGCCTCGTCCCGTACCACCAGCGCCTGCTCCACGTCCCGCGCCGCCGACACCGCGGCGTCCAGCGTCCGGTCGCCCAGCGGCCGGGGCGAACGCAGCGCGCCGTAGAGCACCCCGCGCACCCGGCGCCGCACCACCACCGGCACCGCGAGCACCGCGCGGATGCCCTCGGCGGCCACCGGGGCGTCGTACTCGTGGCTGATCCGCCGGGAACGCGAGTAGTCCGGCACCGCGCACGGCCGGGCCAGCGCCACCGCCCTGCCGCCCAGCCCGGTGCCGGAGGTCACCGCGAGCGAGCGCAGCGCCGGCGTGGCCGTGCCGCTCAGCTCGCTGATGCGGATGTGCGGCCGGCCGGGCTCGACCAGGCCGCCGAAGGCGACGGGCAGCCCCGTGGCGCGCCGCAGCCGGGCCAGCGCGCCGTGTATCTCCGCCGCCGCCACGGCCTCTGCTGCCACCTCGTCGCTCCTTCGGTGCGGTCCACCCCGTTCGGGGGTAGTGAGACCCGCATCACGGATTAGACGATGCCGGGGAGCCGCCCGGCAATGGTCCGGTACCGAGGAGGACGTGGATGACGGAGACCGAGACGTTCCGCAGGGCCCGGGACTTCCTGCTGGAACACCGCGAGGACTACGCCACCGCCTACGAGGGCTTCCGCTGGCCCCGGCCCGGACACTTCAACTGGGCGCTGGACTGGTTCGACGTCATCGCCGAGGGCAACGACCGCACGGCGCTGCACATCGTCGAGGAGGACGGCACCGAGACCCGGCTCTCCTTCGCCGAGCTGTCCGAGCGCTCGGGCCGGGTGGCCCGGTGGCTGCGCGAACGCGGGGTCGCCGCGGAGGACCGGATCCTCGTCATGCTCGGCAACCAGGCGGAGCTGTGGGAGACCGCGCTGGCCGCGATGAAGCTGCGCGCGGTCGTCATCCCGGCCACCCCGCTGCTCGGCCCGGCCGATCTGCGCGACCGGGTGGAGCGGGGCCGGGTGCGGCACGTGATCGCCCGGGCGGAGGACACCGCCAAGTTCGACGGCGTGCCCGGCGCCTACACCCGGATCAGCGTCGGCGGCCTGCCGGAGGAGGGCTGGGAGCCGTACGAGGACGCCCGCGCGGCCCCCGCCGACTTCGTCCCGGACGGCCCGACCCTGGCCGACGACCCGCTGATGCTGTACTTCACCTCGGGCACGACCGCCCGCCCCAAGCTGGTCGAGCACACCCACACCTCGTACCCGATCGGCCACCTGGCCACCATGTACTGGATCGGGCTCCGGCCCGGCGACGTGCACCTGAACATCTCCTCGCCCGGCTGGGCCAAGCACGCCTGGTCCAACCTGTTCGCTCCGTGGAACGCCGAGGCGACCGTCTTCGTCGTCAACTACACCCGCTTCGACGCCACCCGGCTGATGGCCGAGATGGACCGCGCCGGCGTCACCACCTTCTGCGCCCCGCCGACCGTGTGGCGGATGCTCATCCAGGCCGACCTGACCCGGCTGGAGAACCCGCCCCGCGAGGCCGTGGCCGCCGGTGAACCGCTCAACCCCGAGGTCATCGAACGGGTCCGGCGGGCCTGGGGGGTGACCATCCGGGACGGCTTCGGCCAGACCGAGACCGCCGTGCAGGTCGCCAACACCCCCGGCCAGCCGTTGAAGACCGGTTCCATGGGCCGCCCCAGCCCCGGCTTCCGGGTGGAACTCCTCGACCCGGTCTCCGGCGCGCCCGGGGCCGCCGAGGGCGAGATCGCCCTGGACCTGGCCGAGCGCCCGGCCGGCCTGATGACCGGCTACCACGGCGACCCGGACCGCACGGCCGAGGCCATGGCGGGCGGCTACTACCGCACGGGGGACATCGCGACCCGGGACGAGGAGGGGTACCTCACCTACATCGGGCGCAGCGACGACGTGTTCAAGTCCTCCGACTACAAGGTGAGTCCGTTCGAGCTGGAGAGCGCGCTGCTGGAGCACGAGGCGGTGGCCGAGGCGGCCGTGGTGCCCGCCCCCGACGAGCTGCGGCTCGCCGTGCCCAAGGCGTACGTCGTGCTCGCCGAGGGCTGGGAGCCCGGACCCGGCACCGCGAAGGCCCTCTTCGAGCACTCCCGCGAGGTGCTCGCCCCCTACAAGCGCATCCGCAGGCTGGAGTTCGGCGCCCTGCCCAAGACCGTCTCCGGCAAGATCCGCCGGATCGAGCTGCGCGAGGCCACGGCCGCGGGCTCGTCCGCCGAGTACCGCGAGGAGGACTTCCGGTGACCACGCCCGCCCCGGCCTCCGGGACCGGGTCCCCCTACGTCCCCGGGACCGGGTCCCCGCACACCCGGGGGCCCCGGCTCGCGTACGCCCACGGGACGGGGACCACCCCGCTGCTCGGCGACACCATCGGCGCCGACCTGGACCGGGCCGTCGCCGCCTGGCCGGACCGCGAGGCGCTCGTGGACGTGCCGTCGGGCCGGCGCTGGACCTACGCCGAGTTCGGCGCCGACGTAGACCGGCTGGCGTACGCGCTGCGCGCGAGCGGCGTCGCCAAGGGGGACCGGGTGGGCATCTGGGCGGTCAACCGCCCGGAGTGGGTGCTGGTCCAGTACGCCACCGCGCGACTCGGCGCGATCATGGTGAACATCAATCCCGCGTACCGCACCCACGAGGTCGCCTACGTCCTCGAACAGGCCGGTGTTTCCTTCCTGTTCGCCTCCCTCGAACACAAGACGAGCGACTACCGCGCGATGGTCGAGGAGGTGCGGCCCGGGCTGCCCGGGCTGCGGGAGACGGTCTACTTCGGCGACCCGGGCTGGGACGCGCTGCTCGCGCGCGCCACCCCCGGGGCCGCGGCGGAGCCGTTCGCGGAGCTGTCCTGCGACGACCCCGTCAACATCCAGTACACCTCGGGCACCACGGGCTTCCCCAAGGGGGCCACCCTCTCCCACCACAACATCCTCAACAACGGCTACTTCGTGGGGGAGATGATCGCGTACACCGAGCGGGACAGGATCTGCGTCCCGGTTCCCTTCTACCACTGTTTCGGCATGGTCATGGCCAATCTGGCCGCCACCTCCCACGGCGCCTGCCTGGTCATCCCGGCCCCCTCCTTCGACGCGAAGGCCACGCTGGAGGCGGTCGAGCGGGAGCGGTGCACGTCCCTGTACGGCGTCCCGACCATGTTCATCGCCGAGCTGAACCTGCCGGGCTTCGCGGACCACGACCTGTCCTCCCTGCGCACCGGCATCATGGCGGGCTCGCCCTGCCCGGTGGAGGTGATGAAACGGGTGGTCGCCGAGATGCACATGGAGCAGGTCTCCATCTGCTACGGCATGACGGAGACGTCACCGGTGTCGCTGCAGACGCGGATCGAGGACGACCTGGAGCACCGCACCGCCACCGTCGGCCGGGTGCTGCCCCACCTGGAGGTCAAGATCGTCGACCCCGCCACCGGGGTGACCCTGCCCCGGGGAGCGACGGGGGAGTTGTGCACCCGCGGGTACAGCGTGATGCTCGGCTACTGGAACGCGCCGGAGAAGACGGCCGAGGCGGTCGACGCCGGCCGCTGGATGCACACGGGGGACCTCGCGGTGATGCGCGAGGACGGGTACGTGGAGATCGTCGGCCGGATCAAGGACCTGATCATCCGGGGCGGCGAGAACGTCTACCCGCGCGAGATCGAGGAGTTCCTCCACGCCCACCCCGGGATCCGGGACGTCCAGGTGGTCGGGGTGCCGCACGAGCGGTACGGCGAGGAGGTCCTCGCCTGTGTCGTCCCGAGCGACCCCGCGCGGCCGCTCACCCTCGCCCAGCTGCGGGACTTCTGTGCGGGCCGTCTCGCGCACTACAAGATCCCCAGCCGGCTCGAACTGCTCGACTCCTTCCCGGTGACGGTGTCCGGGAAGGTGCGCAAGGTCGAGCTGCGGGAGACCTACGGAACCTGAGACGCCCCGCACCCCCCGGAGGGCCGCCCGTGCCGCACGGGCGGCCCTCTCGCGTTTTCCGGTGGCCGGACCGCTCTTGACGGCCTTCCTCCACCCCCTTACATTGCTTCCAGATAGTAGAAGTTATATTCCGCAATACGGAAAAGATTGCGGAGATCGACATTCGGGAGACCGTGCTCACCGCGGGGCGCGACGGGAGTACGCATCCGAGAGGCCGAAGCAGGAGTACTCGATGGCTCGTATGACCGCTGCCCGTGCGGCAGTTGAGATCCTCAAGCGCGAGGGCGTCACCGACGCCTTCGGTGTGCCGGGCGCGGCGATCAACCCGTTCTACAAGGCCCTCCAGCAGGGCGGCGGCATCCACCACACCCTCGCCCGCCACGTCGAGGGCGCCTCGCACATGGCCGAGGGCTACACCCGTACCAAGCCGGGCAACATCGGCGTGTGCATCGGCACCTCCGGTCCGGCCGGCACCGACATGATCACCGGCCTGTACTCGGCCATCGGCGACTCCATCCCGATCCTGTGCATCACGGGCCAGGCGCCGACCAGCGTGATCCACAAAGAGGACTTCCAGGCCGTCGACATCGCCTCGATCGCCAAGCCGGTCACGAAGATGGCGGTGACCGTCCTGGAGGCCGCCCAGGTCCCCGGCGTCTTCCAGCAGGCCTTCCACCTGATGCGCTCCGGCCGTCCCGGCCCGGTCCTGATCGACCTGCCGATCGACGTGCAGCTCACCGAGATCGAGTTCGACCCGGAGACCTACGAGCCGCTGCCGGTCTACAAGCCCACCGCGACCCGCGCCCAGATCGAGAAGGCCCTCACCTTTCTTCTGGAGTCGCAGCGCCCGGTCATCGTGGCCGGCGGCGGCATCATCGGCGCCGACGCCTGCGACCTCCTGGTCGAGTTCGCCGAGCTGACCCAGACCCCGGTCGTCCCGACCCTGATGGGCTGGGGCACGCTGCCCGACGACCACGAGCTG
The DNA here is from genome assembly GCF_055569255.1 of Streptomyces sp. NPDC029296. Taxonomy (NCBI): domain Bacteria; kingdom Bacillati; phylum Actinomycetota; class Actinomycetes; order Kitasatosporales; family Streptomycetaceae; genus Streptomyces; species Streptomyces sp. NPDC029296. The sequence continues at coordinate 85,950 of NZ_JBVHXT010000031.1, read as the reverse complement.
AACGCCGGCATGGTCGGCGTGCAGACCTCGCACCGGTACGGCAACGCCAACTTCCTGGCGTCCGACTTCGTCCTCGGCATCGGCAACCGCTGGGCCAACCGCCACACCGGCTACAAGCTCGACGTCTACCGCGAGGGCCGCAAGTTCGTCCACGTCGACATCGAGCCCACCCAGATCGGCAAGATCTTCCCGCCGGACTACGGCGTCGTCTCCGACGCGAAGGCCGCCCTGGAGCTGTTCGTCGAGGTGGCCAAGGAGCTGAAAGCGGCCGGCAAACTGCCCGACCGCGGCGACTGGGTGGCCTCCACCCAGGAGCGCAAGGCCACCCTGCTGCGCCGTACGCACTTCGACAACGTGCCGATGAAGCCGCAGCGCGTGTACGAGGAGATGAACAAGGCCTTCGGCCCCGAGACGCGCTACGTCACCACCATCGGCCTGTCCCAGATCGCCGGCGCGCAGATGCTGCACGTGTACAAGCCGCGCCACTGGATCAACTGCGGCCAGGCCGGCCCGCTCGGCTGGACCATCCCGGCCGCGATCGGCGTCGCCAAGGCCGACCCGGACTCCCCGGTCGTCGCGCTCTCCGGCGACTACGACTTCCAGTTCCTGATCGAGGAGCTGGCGGTCGCCGCGCAGCACAGGATCCCCTACGTCCACGTCCTGGTGAACAACGCCTATCTGGGCCTGATCCGCCAGGCGCAGATCGGCCTGGACATCAACTTCCAGGTCAACCTGGAGTTCGAGAACATCAACACGCCCGAGATCGGCGTCTACGGCGTGGACCACGTCAAGGTCGCCGAGGGACTCGGCTGCAAGGCGATCCGGGTCACCGAGCCGGACCAGCTGGGCGCCGCCTTCGAGCAGGCCAAGAAGCTGGCCGCCGAGTACCGGGTGCCGGTCGTCGTCGAGGCGATCCTGGAGCGGATCACCAACATCTCGATGAGCCGCACCATGGACATCAGCGACATCAGCGAGTTCGAGGACCTGGCCACCGAGCCGGGCCACGCGCCGACCTCGATCAAGACGCTGAAGGTCTGACGCACAGAGCCAGGGGCGGCCCGCCCGGGGGGACGGGCCGCCCCTTCGTCATGCCCTCAGTCGAATCCGCCGCCCCCGGACCCCCCGCCGTAGTCGTGGCCGCCGCCGTGTTCGTACCCGGTGTCCGAACCGCCGCCCTGGTCCCGGTCGTCGCCGTCCCAGCCGGCCGGGGCCTCGCCGTACACGCCGTACTCGTCATCGAAGTACCGGCGGTGGCCGGGGCCCCGGCCGAACGGGAAGCGGCCTTCGTCGGCGAGCGCGCCGCGGCCGGTGAGCCCGCCCCGGCGGGCGAAGTCCGGTACGAGAACGGTCAGGGCCCGTTCGCCGTACAGCGCGACGGCGAGCAGCAGTTCCTCCTCGGACAGGCCCCCCGGGTCCCGCGGCAGCGGCCGGCGCTCGCGCAAGGCCGTCAGCGCCCGGCGGGCGGCGCGGGTGCGGCGGGGCGGCAGCGGGCGCAGCAGCCCCTCGGCCGTCAGCCCGGCCCGCAGCCGGGCGAGGGCCCGGCGCACCACGGCCCGGCCGGGCAGCTCCGCCGGTCCGGCGGGGCGGTACAGGCCGGTGCGGACCGCCTTCTCCAGCGGATGCCGGTACGGCGCCGCACCGCCCGCCGCGGTCTTGCGCAGCGTGCCGGGCCGGCCCGCCTCGACGGCGCCGCGCAGGTGCAGGGCGAACACGGCGACGGTCACGGCGGCGCGGTCGCCCCCGCGCAGCAGCGCGACCGCGTACGGATCCGACGGAACGGCGACCGGCGTCGTGCGGCCCATGAGACACCCCCGAACGGGGCCCGCCGCCCCCGTGCAGGCGGGCCCCGTGTGCCGATACTGTGCCCGCCGCGGGCGGCCGTCGCAGCCTCGTCGGCGCTGTTCAGAGCTTCATTTGAGGGTTGCGTAGCCCGTCTACGACCCCTGTCGTAGACGGCGTGGCTAGAAGTCGTGCCCACTCATCCCGGGCCAGTCGTCCGGGCCGCCGCCCTGCCATTCGACCAGGTCGCTCACCTCCACCTCGATCCGGTCCAGGTCGGCCAGCCGGAGGATCTCCACGACGTCGTCCAGGTGCGAGGCGATCCCCAGGGTCACGTCCCCCTCGGTGACCCGCCGGGAGCCGTCCAGGGCGGGGGAGTGGACCACGATGTGCGGGTGCTGTGTCGGGTTGCCCATGCCTTCAGCGTGCTGCGGACACCGGGGAGGCGCACGCCGGGGAGCGGCCCCGGACAGCGCGAAGCGCCCCCTCCGGACCGGAGGGGGCGCTTCGTTCTGCCAAGTGGTAGCCGTCCGACGGCGCGAGGCTGGGCGCGACAGGTCGATCGCGCCGCCGGACGGGGCCTGGGTACCTCCGGCGGCGGGGCCGGAGGATGGGGCTGGGACCGCGGTGACGGCGACGGAGGCGGACTGTCCCCTCCCTCTGGTCGAGAGGGGAGCCCGGGTCTCCTTCACCACCGCACTGGCTCGCACGCCACCGCGGTCCTCGCCCTGCCCGCCGTACCCGGGTGATCACCCCTCATCCGGATCACCCGGGGCGGCGGGGTCTTCGCGTCCGGGGCACGACCTCCCCGTCACGTCCCGGACGCAGCCTTGGGACTCAGTCCTCGCGCAGGGCGCGGACCGCCTCCTCCACGCGCTTGCCGTACTCGGGGTCGGCGGCGTGGAAGTGGGCCAGGTTCTTCTCGATCACGTCGTCGCGGGAGACCTGCGAGAGGCCGCCGGCGATGTTCGCGACCAGACGGGACTTCTCGTCGTCCGACATCAGCCGGTACAGCTCGCCGGCCTGGAAGAAGTCGTCGTCCTTGGTGTGCAGCGGAGCCACGTGGCTGCCCGTGTGACCGGCCACCGCGAGCGGGGCGGACAGCGGGCGGCCGGTCTCCACCGGGCCGTCGTAGGAGTTCGGCTCGTAGTTCTTGGCGTGCCGGCCCTGGCCGTTGACCGCCATGAAGCCGTCGCGGCCGTAGTTCTGGGCACCGCCCGGGACCGCCTTCGGGGCGTTCACGGCGAGCAGGGTGTGGTTGACGCCGAGGCGGTAGCGGTGGGCGTCCGCGTAGGCGAACAGCCGGCCCTGGAGCATCTTGTCCGGGGACGGGCCGATGCCGGGCACGAAGTTGTTCGGGGAGAACGCGGCCTGCTCGACCTCGGCGAACACGTTGTCCGGGTTGCGGTCGAGGACCAGGCGGCCCACGCGCTGGAGCGGGTAGTCCTTGTGCGGCCAGACCTTGGTCAGGTCGAACGGGTTGAAGCGGTAGTCCGCCGCCTCGGCCGCCGGCATGATCTGCACGTGCAGCGTCCAGGACGGGTGCACACCCCGCTCGATCGCCTGGAGCAGGTCGGTCTGGTGCGAGTTGGGGTCCTTGCCCGCCAGCTCCTGCGCCTGCTCGGCGGACAGGCAGCGGATGCCCTGGTTCGTCTTGAAGTGGTACTTGACGAAGAAGGCCTCGCCCTTGGCGTTCGTCCACTGGTAGGTGTGCGAGCCGAAGCCGTCCATGTGGCGGTACGACGCCGGGATGCCGCGGTCGCCCATCAGCCAGGTCACCTGGTGCGTGGCCTCGGGGGCGTGCGCCCAGAAGTCCCAGACGTTGTCCGGCTCCTGCTTGCCGGTGAACGGGTCGCGCTTCTGCGAGTGGATGAAGTCGGGGAACTTCAGCGGGTCCTTGATGAAGAACACCGGGGTGTTGTTGCCGACGAGGTCGTAGTTGCCCTCCTCGGTGTAGAACTTCACCGCGAAGCCGCGCGGGTCGCGGACCGCGTCGGCACCACCGAGGGAGTCGGCGACCGTGGAGAAGCGCACGAACACCTCGGTGCGCTTGCCGATCTCGGCGAGGAAGTCGGCGTGGGTGAAGCCGGTGACGTCGTCGGTCACCTCGAAGTGGCCGTAGGCGCCGGAACCGCGGGCGTGCACGACACGCTCCGGGATCCGCTCGCGGTTGAAGCGCGCGAGCTTCTCCAGGAGGTGCTGGTCCTGGATCAGGAGCGGGCCGCCGACGCCGGCGGAGGCGGAATTCTGGTTGTCGGCGACCGGTGCGCCGGACTCTGTCGTGAGCACGCGCTTCGACATCGTGGACCTTCCGTGCGGGTGTCAGCGGAAAACTGTTTCCGCTTTGTGGAGCCTAGAAGTGGGGTGAACTGAGCGTCAACACTTTGTTGAATTCGATTCCGGGCCGCGGCGCCGCCTGGGCGCGACAGGACAGGTGTCAGCGGCGCCGCGGCCCGGAAGTGCGAGGGGCCGTCAGACCTGGGCGCCGGACAGGCGCTCGACGGCCCGCAGCAGGGCCGAGTGGTCCAGGCCGCCGTCGCCCTGGGCGCGCAGGCTGGCGACCAGCTGGGCGACCACGGCGCCGACCGGCAGGGCCGCGCCGACGTTGCGGGCGGCGTCGGTGACGATGCCCATGTCCTTGTGGTGCAGGTCGATGCGGAACCCGGGCTTGAAGTCGCGGTTGAGGAAGTTGTCCTTCTTGCGCGTCAGCACGGTGGAGCCGGCCAGACCGCCGTTGAGGACGTCCAAGGCCGCCTGGAGGTCCACGCCGGACTTCTCCAGGAAGACCACGGCCTCGGCGCACGCCTGGATGTTCACGGCGACGATCAGCTGGTTGGCGGCCTTCACGGTCTGGCCCGAGCCGTGCGGACCGCACAGCACGATGGTCTTGCCGAGGGCCTCGAAGACCGGCTTGGCCTCGTCGAAGTCGGCCCGCTCGCCGCCGACCATGATGGACAGCACCGCTTCGACGGCGCCGGCCTCGCCGCCGGACACCGGGGCGTCCAGCACCCGGATGCCCTTGTCCTTGGCGGCCTTGGCGAGGTCCACCGAGGTCTGCGGGGTGATCGAGGACATGTCGATCAGCAGGGTGCCGGGCCGGGCGTTCTCCAGGATGCCGTCCGGGCCGTAGGCGATGGCCTCGACCTGCGGGGAGGCGGGCACCATCGTGACGACCACGTCGGCGTCGCGCACGGCCTCGGCGATCGAGCCGGCCGCGGTGCCGCCGGCGGCGGCCAGGCGGTCCAGCTTCTCCTTCTCCAGGGTGTAGCCGGTGACCTGATAACCCGCCTTGATCAGGTTCTCGGACATGGGGGAGCCCATGATGCCGAGGCCGATCCACGCGATCGCGGGGCGGGTCGGGCGGGAAGAAGCTGCGAGGTTGCTCATGTTCAGGGTGCCTCTCTTACTGCGGCTGTACGTCTGTGAAGGGCGGCCGGTGTGCGGGGGCCGGCGGCTCAGCGGGCCGCGCGGGCCTCGCGCGGGAGCCAGTCGAACGCCTCGGCGCTCGGGCGGTCGCCCGGCTTGTACTCCAGGCCGACCCAGCCGTCGTAACCGGCCTTCCGCAGCCGGCCGAGCAGCTCCTCGAGGGGGAGCGAGCCGGTGCCGGGGGCACCGCGGCTGGGGTTGTCGGCGATCTGCACGTGCCCGGTCTTCGCCGTGTGGGCGTCGATGACCGCGGGCAGGTCCTCGCCGTTCATGGACAGGTGGTACAGGTCCATCAGGAACTTGGCGTTCCCGAGGCCCGTCGCCGCGTTCACCTTGTCGACGACCTCGATCGCGGCCGGCGCCGACACCAGCGGGTACAGCGGCGACTCGGGCTTGTTCAGCGCCTCGATCAGCAGGATGGCGCCGATCCGGTGGGCCGCCCGGGCCGCGAGGACCAGGTTCTCCAGGGCGAGCGCGTCCTGTTCGGCCGGGTCCACGCCCTCGACCCGGTTGCCGTACAGCGCGTTGAGCGCCGTGCAGCCGAGGGAGGCCGCGAAGTCGGCGGCCACGTCGATGTTGGCGCGGAACCTCTCCGACTCCTCGCCCGGCAGCGACAGGGCGCCGCGGTCGGGGCCCGGCAGCCGTCCGGCGTAGAAGTTCAGGCCCGTGAGCCTGACCCCCGCGTCCTCGATCGCCTTCTTCAGGGCGTCCAGTTCGGACCGGGGCGGGGTGGGGGAGTCGATCCAGGGCCACCACAGCTCGACCGCGGTGAAGCCCGCCGCGGCGGCGGCCGCGGGGCGCTCCAGGAGCGGGAGTTCCGTGAAGAGGATCGACAGGTTGACGTTGAAGCGCTGGTCTGCGGCGGTGCTCCACTCGAAACCCGGCATTCGGGCCGCGCTCCCTTCCGTGGGTCGAGATTCCGTATTACGGAAGTTCGTTTCTGCGTAATGGAAGATTGCCGTCGTGTGTCGCCGCTTGTCAAGGGGGGTCCGCGAGAGCCGTCCCCCGCGGCCGTCCCGCGCGTTAGGTTGAGCGCGTGCGATTGAGAGTGGAGTTCACGACCGAGCCCTTCGACCTGGAGGAGGCGCCCGCGCACGCCCTGGTGGCGCGCGAGGTCATAGAGACGGCCGAGCTGGACGCCGTGGACGTCGGGCCCTTCGGCAACACCGCCGAGGGTGGCGCCGACCGCGTGCTCGGCGCGGTGGAGGCGTTGCTGCGCAAGGCCCTCCAGGCCGGTGCCACCCGGGTCTCGCTCCAGGTCAACGTGATCGGTGACGGAACCGGGGAGGGTGATAGGTGACCGGGGACGAGCCCTTCATCGCGGCGGTGAAGCCGCTGGTCGACGCCATGGGCGGGACGATGCTCCCGCCCGACGAGGCGGGCCCCGAGGACGTCGTTCTCGCCTGGGAGGGTGCCGACGTCGTCGCCGTGCGCCTGCCCCAGCTCGCCGACTCCCTCGACCACATCCTGGCCGCCATGGAGCGCCGGGAGGGCCGGCCGCTGGCCGACCTGGACCGCAGGGCCAAGCAGGAGGTCGTCCGGATCCTGGAGGCGCGCGGCGCGTTCTCCGTGCGGCACGGCGTGGAAACCGTGGCGAGCGCGCTCGGCGTCAGCCGCTTCACGGTCTACAACTACCTCAACCGCGAGAAGGGCGTCTGACCGGGCCGAATCGGGGGCGCAAGGGCCGTTCGGCCCCCAACCCGGCTTGTTACGCGGAATTTTCAACAAAGTGTTGACGTGGTGTTTCCGAGGGCGTTAGCTATCCGCAGCCCGTTCAGCACAACGGCCCGAAGCGGCCACGGAGGCTCCCGTGACGACGACTTCCACGCCCCCGGGTCTGGCCCGGTTCAACGATCTGGGGGAGCGCGAGGCCCTCGCCGCCCTCCACGAGGCGTGCGCCTCCACGGAGTGGGCCCGGCGACTGCTCGCCACCCGCCCCTACTCCACCCCGGAGGACCTCTACACCGCCAGCGACGCCGCCATGGCCGAGCTGACCGCCGCCGATCTGGCGGAGGCGATGGCCGGGCACCCGCCGATCGGGCGGCCCAAGCCCGGCGACCCGACCTCCGCCCGCGAGCAGCGCGGCATGGCCGGTGCCTCCGAGGAGCTCAAGGCGGAGATGCTCGAACTCAACCTGGCCTACCAGGAGAAGTTCGGGCATGTCTTCCTCATCTGCGCCACCGGCCGGACCGGCGAGCAGATGCGCGACGCGGTCAAGGAGCGGATCGGCAACTCGCCCGAGCAGGAGCGGGAGATCGTCCGCACCGAGCTGGGCAAGATCAACCGCATCCGACTGGCCCGACTCGTCGAAGAGGACGCCTGACACCATGAGCACCAGCACCACCGCCTCCGTGTCCACGCACATCCTGGACACCTCGATCGGCCGCCCCGCCGAGGGCGTCGCCGTCCACCTCTTCGCCCGCCCGGGGCGCGAGGCGGACTGGCAGGCGCTCGGCGGCTCGGCGACCGACGCCGACGGCCGGTGCAAGGACCTGCCGGCCCTGCCGGAAGGGACCACCCACGTGCGGCTGGACTTCGCGGTCGAGCCGTACTTCGAAATTTCTGCGAAGAAGCAAGCCGATGCGCAGCAGGACGCCCCCGCGAATCGGGACAGCGGTGCCGTGTTCTTCCCCGAGGTGGCGATCACCTTCGCCGTGGTGCCCGGGGAGCACTACCACGTACCGCTGCTGCTCAACCCGTTCGGCTACTCCGTTTACCGAGGGAGCTAGCTACATGCCGACCATCCTGGGACAGAACCAGTACGGCAAGGCCGAGAACCGAGTCGTCAAGATCACGCGGGACGGCGCCACCCATCACATCAAGGACCTCAACGTCTCCATCGCGCTGAGCGGCGACATGGAGGAGGTCCACTACTCGGGCTCCAACGCCAACGTCCTGCCGACCGACACCACCAAGAACACGGTGTTCGCGTTCGCCAAGGAGTACGGCATCGAGTCCGCCGAGCAGTTCGGCATCCACCTCGCCCGGCACTTCGTCACCAGCCAGGAGCCGATCCACCGGGCGCGCATCCGCATCGAGGAATACACCTGGGAGCGGATCGAGACCTCCGACGCCAACAGCAAGTTCATCGGCGCCGACGACGTCAAGCACTCCTTCGTCCGCAAGGGCCAGGAGGTCCGCCTCACCCAGATCACCTTCGACGGTGAGAAGTGGGAGGTCATCTCCGGCCTGAAGGACCTGGTCGTGATGAACTCGACCAACTCCGAGTTCTGGGGCTACGTCAAGGACAAGTACACCACCCTCCAGGAGGCGTACGACCGTATCCTCGCCACCCAGGTCGCCGGCCGCTGGCGGTTCAACTGGACCGACGACGCCCAGAAGATGCCCAACTGGGAGAAGTCCTACGAGCAGGTGAAGAAGCACATGCTGCACGCCTTCGCCGAGACGTACTCCCTCTCGCTCCAGCAGACGATGTACCAGATGGGCTCGCGCATCATCAACAACCGCAGCGAGATCGACGAGGTCCGCTTCTCGCTGCCCAACAAGCACCACTTCCTCGTGGACCTGGAGCCGTTCGGTCTCAAGAACGACAACGAGGTCTACTTCGCCGCCGACCGTCCCTACGGCCTCATCGAGGCCACCATCCTGCGGGACGGCTGTGAGGCACGTATCCCGGTCGACATGACCAACCTCTGACGCGGGACGCCCGCCCCCGGCCCGGCCTGACGGGCCGGGGGCGCGCTACACCGGAGGGAACAAAATGGCACAGCCTGCAAAGGGGCCGGCGAAAGCCCCGTGTTCCACCCCGCCGGTGCACATCGAGGACGCCGTCACGTCCGTGCACCCGGTGGACGAGAAGCTCCACCCCTCGCGGCTCGTCCCCGCCGCGCTCCAGCACATCGCCGCGATGTACGCAGGCGTTGTCACTCCTCCGCTCATCATCGGCCAGGCCTGCGGGCTCGACATCGCGGCCCGCACCCGGCTCATCGCCGCGAGCCTGCTGATCGCGGGCATCGCGACCATCCTGCAGACCATCGGCGTCAAGGGCTTCGTCGGCAACCGGCTGCCCTTCGTCAACGCCGCCTCCTCCGCCGGCATCGCCCCCATCCTCGCGATCGCCGAGACCAACGGCCAAGGGCACCAACTCCCCGCGATCTACGGCGCGGTGATGGTGGCCGGCGCCTTCTGCCTGGTCCTCGGCCCGTTCTTCGGCAGGCTGCTCCGCTTCTTCCCGCCCCTGGTCACCGGCGTGGTCATCACCCTGATCGGCGTCACGCTGATGCCCGTCCCGGTCGGCTGGGCCCAAGGCGGCGACAAGACCGCCGCCGACTTCGGCGACATGCGCTATCTGGCGCTCGCCGGGTTCACCCTCGCCGTCATCCTGCTGATCCAGCGCTTCGGCAGGGGCTTCGTCAAACAGGTCGCCCTGCTCTTCGGGCTGCTCATCGGCACCCTGGCCGCGATCCCCTTCGGCATGGCCGACTTCAGCGGCATCAAGTCCGCGCCCGTCGCCGCGCTGCCCGCCCCGTTCGCCTTCGGCGCCCCGGAGTTCCAGCCCGCCGCCATCCTCTCGCTGTGCATCGTGATGCTGGTGCTGATGACCGAGTCCAGCGCCGGCATGCTCGCCCTCGGCGAGATCTGCGACCGCCGCGCCGACGCCCGGACCATCACCCGGGGCCTGCGCACCGACGGCCTCGCCACCCTGCTCGGCCCGGTCTTCGGCGGCTTCCCCACCTCCGCCTTCGCCCAGAACGTCGGCGTCGTCTCGCTCACCCGGGTACGCAGCCGGTACGTCGTCGCCGTCGCCGGCGGCAGCCTGATCATCCTCGGCGCCTTCCCGGTCCTCGGCGCGGTCGTCTCCCTGGTCCCCATGCCGGTCCTCGGCGGCGCCGGCATCGTGCTCTTCGGCTCCATCGCCGTCAGCGGCATCCGGACGCTCTCCGAGGCGGGCCTGGACGACAGCTCCAACATCATCCTGGTGGCCGTGGCACTCGGCGCCGGCATCATCCCGCTGGCCGCACCGACCTTCTACGCCGACTTCCCGGCCTGGGCGCAGACCGTCCTCGGCTCCGGCATCAGCGCGGGCGCGCTCGTCGCCGTCCTGCTGAACCTGTTCTTCCACCATCTCGGCACCCGGGGCCGGCAGCCGGCCCCGGCACTCAAATCCTCCTAGGGTCCTGCCGTGCCCTCCCCGTGGTAACCCCCTGGGCCACGGGCCGCCACTGAAAGACAAGGAAGCACGATGGCACCATCGGCAGCCCAGCGCGTCGTCATCGAGAACTGCGCGATCGCCACCGTGGACGCGGGCGACACGGAGTACGCCTCCGGACACCTCGTCCTCGCCGGCAACCGGATCGAGGCGGTCGGTGCGGGCAAGGCACCCGAGGGACTGGAGAACGTGGTGCGCCGGATCGACGGGCGCGGCCATCTGGCCACGCCCGGCCTGGTCAACACCCACCACCACTTCTACCAGTGGATCACCCGGGGCCTGGCCACCGACCACAACCTGTTCGACTGGCTGGTCGCGCTCTACCCGACCTGGGCGCGGATCGACGAGCGGATGACGTACGCGGCGGCGCGGGGATCGCTCGCCATGATGGCCCGCGGCGGAGTCACCACCGCCATGGACCACCACTACGTCTACCCGCACGGCTCCGGCGACCTGTCCGGGTCGATCATCCGGGCCGCCGCCGAGACCGGCGTGCGCTTCACGCTGGCCCGCGGCTCGATGGACCGCAGCGAGAAGGACGGCGGGCTGCCGCCGGACTTCGCCGTCGAGACCCTGGAGGGCGCGCTCGCCGCGACCGAGGAGACCGTCAAGAAGCACCACGACGCCTCCTTCGACGCGATGACCCAGGTGGCGGTCGCCCCCTGCTCCCCGTTCTCGGTGTCCACCGAACTCCTGCGCGAGGGCGCCGCACTGGCGCGCCGGCTGGGCGTACGGCTGCACACCCACGGCTCGGAGACGGTGGAGGAGGAGAAGTTCTGCCACGAGCTGTTCGGCATGGGCCCCACCGACTACTTCGAGTCCACCGGCTGGCTCGGTGAGGACGTGTGGATGGCGCACTGCGTCCACATGAACGACTCCGACATCGAGGCGTTCGCCCGCACCCGGACCGGTGTCGCCCACTGCCCGTCGTCCAACGCACGCCTCGCCGCCGGCATCGCCCGCGTCCCCGACATGCTGAAGGCGGGCGTCCCCGTCGGCCTCGGCGTCGACGGCACCGCCTCCAACGAGTCCGGCGAGCTCCACACCGAGCTGCGCAACGCCCTGCTGATCAACCGGCTCGGCGCGCACCGCGAGGCCGCGCTGAACGCCCGTCAGGCGCTGCGGCTCGGCACCCACGGCGGCGCCCAGGTCCTCGGCCGGGCCGACCAGATCGGCTCGCTGGAGCCCGGCAAGCTGGCCGACGTGGTGCTGTGGAGGATGGACACCCTCGCCCACGCCTCCATCACCGACCCGGTGACCGCGCTGGTCTTCGGCGCGGCGGCCCCGGTCACCGCGTCCTTCGTCAACGGCCGGCAGATCGTCGAGGACGGCCGCCTGCTGACCGTCGACGAGGACGCCGTCGCCGTCAGCACCCGCGAAGAGGCCCAGCGCCTCGCCCGGATCGCCGCGCAGGGCTGACCGGCGGTTTCACCCAGGACTCCGGCCGGGAGGGACGGCTCCCGGCCGGGACCGTGGATCCGAGCGGGATCCACGGGACGCCGTCCCCGGGGCGCGTGCGCACGCACGCCTCCCGGGGCCGGCCACCCCCACGCACCCCCGCACCCCTCCACGCGCACCCCCACACGCGCACACCCCCACGTCGCCCCACACCCCCACCCACTCGTCACCGCTCATCGAGCCACCCCCCGCGAGGTCCCGCACGACCGCCCGCACCACCTCCATGAAACCCACGTCGACGACGACGTGTCACCCGCCCGGAGGAGCCGCCGTGGCCGCCCATCCCGTAGACGAGAAACTCCCCGCCCTGAAAATGGCGACCAGCGGCCTGCAGCACGTGGCCGCCATGTACGCCGGTGTCGTCGCACCCCCGCTCATCGTCGGCACGGCCATCGGCCTCAGCGCGACCGAGCTGACCTTCCTCACCGGTGCCTGCCTGTTCACCGCCGGCCTCGCCACCTTCCTCCAGACGCTCGGCATCTGGAAGATCGGCGCCCGGCTGCCCTTCGTCAACGGCGTCACCTTCGCCGGTGTCGCCCCCATGACCGCGATCGTGGCCTCCACGGAGGACAAGTCCGACGCCCTGCCGGTCATCTTCGGCGCGGTCATCGTCGCCGGACTCCTCGGCTTCGTCGCGGCACCCTTCTTCAGCAAGGCGATCCGCTTCTTCCCGCCGGTCGTCACCGGCTCCGTCATCACCCTGATCGGCGTCTCCCTGCTCCCCGTCGCCTTCGGCTGGGCACAGGGTCCCGACACCCGGGCCCACGACTACGGGTCGACCACCTACCTCACCCTGGCCGGCCTCACCCTGCTGATCGTGCTGCTGCTGCGCCGCTTCACCCGGGGCTTCGTCAAGCAGATCGCCGTGCTGATCGGCCTGGTCGCCGGCACGCTCCTCGCGATCCCGTTCGGCGTCACCGACTTCGGCCCGGTGGCCGAAGCCGACGTGGTCGGCTTCCCCACCCCGTTCCACTTCGGCGCCCCGCAGTTCCAGCTCGCCGCGATCCTCTCGCTGTGCGTGGTCATGGTGGTCTCGATGACCGAGTCGACCGCCGACATGCTGGCCCTCGGCGAGATCGTCGAACGTCCCGCCGACGAGAAGACGATCGCGGCCGGCCTGCGCGCCGACACCCTCGGATCCGCGCTCAGCCCGCTGTTCAACGGCTTCATGTGCAGCGCCTTCGCCCAGAACATCGGCCTGGTCGCGATGACCCGGATCCGCAGCCGGTACGTCGTCGCGACCGGCGGCGGCTTCCTGGTCCTGATGGGCCTGTGTCCGATGGCCGCCTCGCTCATCGCGGTCGTGCCCCGGCCGGTCCTCGGCGGCGCCGGCATCGTCCTGTTCGGCTCGGTCGCCGCGAGCGGCATCCAGACCCTGGTCCGGGCCGGCCTGGACAAGGACAACAACGTACTGATCGTGGCCGTGTCCCTCGCGGTCGGCATCATCCCGATCACCGCGCCGGAGTTCTACCACTCCTTCCCGGAGACCGCGAAGATCGTCCTGGACTCCGGCATCTCCACCGGCTGTGTCACGGCCGTGGTGCTCAACCTCCTCTTCAACCACCTCGGCAAGGGCCGCGAGGCCCAGGACGTCACCCACCCCATGGAGGCGGGGGAGGAGATCGCCGCCGTCCGCTGACACCGGGCACGGGGACCCGGCCGGCCGGGGGAGACGGGACCGCCGTCACCCCCGGCCCGGTCGTGTGCGCGGATGGTCTACAGGCCGAACAGGGCGGGGTCCGCGGCCAGTTCCTTGAACACCGCGCGCGGGTCGGCGACCAGCTTGCGTTCCGTGAGGTTCATCATGCCGCCCACCGCGGTGACCTCGGCGGCGAGCGTGCCGTCGGTCTTGCGTATCTCCTGCCGGATCCGGAACGTCTTGCCCTCGCCCCACTCGAAGGCGCACGTCACGTCGACCTCGTCACCGGCGAGCAGCTCCCGCCGGAAGCCGATGGTGGTCTCCAGCGCCACCGGGCCCACGCCCTGGCCCACGAGCCGGGCCTGGCTGATCCCGGCGGCCTGGAGCAGCGACCAGCGGGCGTGTTCGGCGTAGTTGAGGTATACCGCCTGGTTGAGATGCCCCTGGGTGTCGGTCTCGTAGCCGCGGACGGTCACCCGGACGGAAAACGGTTCGGCCACTGCGCGCCCTTCTCGTGTGCGGTTCTGTGGACCACCGATCTTGACACGCCGGTCACACCCGGCGCGGCGAGGCCAGCAGATAGCGGGCCCGCGTCCTGGGCTCGGTGTAGTCGCCCGTCTGCCAGCCGGCCCCCTCCAGCGTCACCGCGCAGGCCGCCAGCAGCGGGGCGTCCGGCGCGTACACCGCGACCGCCTCCGGCTGCGGGGTGGCCCGGACCCGGTACCCGTCCGCGTCCGCGCCCGCCGGAGGGTGTCCGGCCGCCTCCAGCGCGAGCGCGGCGGCCCGTACGAGATGCGTCCGCTCCCAGGCGCAGGGCCGGTCCACGGCGCCGTCCGGATGCGTCATCCGGCGCAGCTCCAGCAGCCCTTGCCACGCGCTGTGCACCTCGCGCCGCCGGGCCGGGCCGGACACCGGCGGTTCCTCCTCGCCGCCGGCCCGGGCCGTGAACACCCCGGTGTCCGGGGCGGCCTCCGCGGGCGGCCCGGGCTCCGCCTCCCGGACGCGATGCCCGGCCGGGGTGAGGAAGTGGTCGTGCGGCGGCCGGGGGTGCCGGACGGCCAGGCCCCGCTTCACCAGCGCCGCGAGCTGGGCCGGCGTGCCGCGCAGCCGCCCGGTCACCGGATCGGCCTCCTCGATCACCCGCCGCTGCGCGGCGGTCGGCGGTCGCGTCACGGCTGCTCCTTCCGGCACCGCTCACTCGGGGCCCCGCCCGCACGGACGGCCGCCCGGGCCCGGCACAGGCCCTGGCCGTAGCGTACGACCGGGGACCGACAACGACCCGGGCGCGGCGGAACGTCACCCCCGCCCGCACGGCGGGGCGGCGGCCCCCGCTACTGCGGTGGCCGGATGTTCCAGCCCGCCACCACCGGGCGGCCGTGTTCCGTGCCGAGGCGGCACAGCGCGCCCGTGGCCAGCTGGAAGAGGGCGCCGTGCCGGGGTGACAGGCCCAGGCGGCGGGCGGTGAGGACGCGGAGGAAGTGGCCGTGGGCGATCAGTACGACGACCCCCTCCGTGTTGCCGAGGGCGGCGTCGGCCTTGGCCAGCATCCGGTCGGCGCGCTCCCCGACCTGCTCCGGACTCTCGCCGGGACGGTCCGGGGGGCCCGGTGCCACACCGTCGGTGAAGAGGAACCAGCCGGGCCGGCTCCGCTGGATCTCCGGCGTGGTCACGCCCTCGTACCCGCCGTAGTCCCACTCGCACAGGTCGGCGTCGACGCGCGCGTCCGGGATGCCGATCAGCTCGGCGGTCTCCCGCGCCCGCTGGAGGGGACTGACGAAGGCGGCCCCGATCCGGTGCGAGCGGATCAGCGGGACCAGCCGGCGCGCCTCGTCCCGCCCGTGCTCGGTCAGCGGCACGTCGGTCCGGCCGGTGTGCCGCCCGGACCTCGACCACTCGGTCTCCCCGTGCCGGACGATGAAGAGGTCACCCATGACGGCACGGTGTCACAGGGCCCCCGCCGCCCGCAGGACGGACTGCGCCAGACGGCGTTCCGCCGCGTCCGCCACCGTCAGCTCCCGGCCCCCGTGCGGTGCGGGGCGGCCATGGCGATGGTCTCCCCGCACGCGTCGAGCACGGCCGCCTTCCCGTGCGCGTCCGTGACCGGGACGCCCGTGCCGTGGGTGTCGCGCGGCGCCCTGACGGCGGCCTCGTGCTGCCGTACGCACCAGGAGCCGTCCGCGCCCGGTGTGCCGCGGCGGGTGTAGCGGAGGTCCACGGCCACGGCGACGGCCGCGTCGCCGGGCAGCGCGACGGCCGCCGGGCGGCCGGTGCCGGCGCCCTCGATGCCGTCCGCCTTGCCGTGGTGGATCTCCAGGCTCGGGTACCCCGAGAACACGCACGAGCCGGGGCCCTTGTTGACGGCGACGAGACGGGCCCCGGAGCGGTCGCCGTCCCGCCCCGCGCCGCCGTCGTCGCCGTCGAGCAGCGACAGGGTCCAGGTCAGCGAGGCGGTGCGGCAGGGCGGTGCGGTGGCGTCCGGGCCGGCGGTCGTGGTGGTGCCGCAGGCCGTCAGCGCCAGGCCGGCCGCGAGCGGGAGGGCGAGGCCGGCCGTGCGTGCGGTGAGGCCGCCGGCCGGCCGGGTGGTGGCGGGCATCGTTCCCCCTGGAAGTGCGGTGGTGCGGTCAGGTGCCGGGCTGGACCAGCGTGTACTCGGTGCCGAGGGCCTTGGCGCGGGTGTCGGCGTACAGCGTGGTCTCCCCGTCGGACCAGCGCACGACGAGGTCGTCGGCCGGGCCGTCGTGGCGGAAGGCGCCGGCCGTCAGCACCCGGGCCTGCCGCCACAGGCCGTTCGGGCCGCGCATCCGCGACCTGGCGCCGGGCCCCGCCGCCGACGTACCGGTGTACGTGTCGAGCGCGCCGTCGGACCAGCGCACCAGCAGGTCCCCGGCGGCCGTGCCGCCGAAGTCGCCGCCGGTCAGCAGCGCGGCCCTGCTCCACGTGCCGCCCGCCGGAGACAGCCGGACGGAGGTGCCGAGTCCGCCGGTGCCGGCCCCGGGATACAGGGTGAGCCCGCCGTCGGCCCAGCGGACCAGCAGGGCGGTGCCGCCGTCGGCGCGGAACGCCCCGGCGGTGAGCTGGACGGCGTTCTTCCAGGCGGAGCCCGGCGCCGCCATCCGGATCTCCCGGCCCAGCCCGGCGGGGCCGGGCTGCGGGTAGAGGGTGACCTCGCCGTCGGACCAGCGCACCAGCAGCCCGGCCCGGCCGCCGCCGGCGAAGGTGCCACCGGTCAGCGTCCGGGCGTGCGTCCAGGTGGAGTTGGCCTGCCGCAGCCGCTTCTCGGCGCCGAAGCCGCCCCTGCCGTCGCCCGGGTGCACGGTGACCGCGCCGTCGGACCAGACCACCAGCAGATCGCCGTGCCGGTCGCCGGTGTACTCGCCCGACGCCATGAGCGCGGCCTTGCGCCAGCGTCCGGCACCGCCCGGCAGGGAGCCCTTCAGTCCCCGGTACGGGGGCAGGTCGGCGGGCGGTGCCTGGTCGGCGACGGCGTACCCGAGCAGGCGCGCGGCGTCGGCGCCGAACGCGGTGGCGTAGCTGATGTAGTCCGCGTTGGCGTCGTTGCCGCCGCCGTTGTAGCCGCCGAGGTTGCCGATGACGTGCCCGGTGCGGGCGTCGTCCTTGTAATCGGTGATCCACGGGCTGCCGGACACCCCGCCGTAGTAGCCGCCGCAGGTCATCGACAACTGCCGGTAGCCGCGCAACTGCCGGGTCGGCACCGTGCACTTGACCGCGCGTCCGGCGCTGTTGTGCCGGTGGGAGGGGTAGCCGACGACGGTGACGCCCCGGTGGGTGTAGCCGGCGGGCCGGGTGAAGGTCAGCCCGCCGCCCACCGCGTCCTCAAGGGACCTGCCCCACTGGTTGGCCGAGACCCGGGCGAACGCGGTGTCCAGGTCGGACGCGGCCTTCTTGGTGGTGGTCGAGCCCCGGTCGGGTACGTACCGCGGGTCGGTGAAGATCCGCTCGACGGGGAAGATGCCGTACGGCTGCCGGTCGGGGGCCGCGCCCTTCACGAACTTCGGGACGAACAGGTAGGCGCCCTTCATGCTCCGCGCGCAGTGGGCCGCGGTGAGCACGATGTTCCGGGCCTTGGTGTCGATGACGCTGCCGGTGCAGTGCCAGGTGGTGCCGCGCGGTCCGTCGGAGCCGAAGAACGTCCCGACCAGCCGGGTGCCCTTGAACAGGGTGCCCTTGGGCCGGGCCGCCGCGGCGGCCGACGCCGAGGGTGCCGTCGGCGCCGGTGGCGTGTGCCGCGGCGCGTCGAGCGGCCGGGCCCCGGCCATGCGCTCGGCGGTCCAGAACCGCGCGGCCCGCCGCGCCTCCTGCCCCGCGGCCGGCGCGGGCGCGTCGGCCCGCGCGGCCGGTACCGCGACCGCGGTCAGCACCGCGCAGAACAGGGCGAGCACCGCCCCGCGCCCGCCGCGTGCCGCCGGCCGTCCGTGCGCGGCCGGTCTTCCGTACGAGAACACCGCTGTTTCCCCCTGGTCGATGGAGCGGACCGGGGGCGCGGCGGTGCGGCGCGGCGCTGGTCGGGCGCGCACCGGGGGCTCGTCGCGGAAGTCCCCGATCATGCGCGGCGATCTTCGCACAAGCGAGCGAAACGGGCCAACTCGGCTGCCGTCACCGGTTCTCGTACCGCCGTGACCGGCCGCCGTACCGCCGTGACCGGTCTTGCCCGCGGCTCTGCCGCCGTGTCCGGTCCGGCCTACTGCCGGTATCCGGCGAGGAACCTGCCGATCCGGCCGATCGCCGCCTCCAGGTCCTCCGCGTGCGGCAGGGTCAGGATGCGGAAGTGGTCCGGGGCGGGCCAGTTGAAGCCGGTGCCCTGGACCACCTGGATCTTCTCGCGCAGCAGCAGGTCCAGGACGAACTTCTCGTCGTCGTGGATCGGGTGCACCTTGGGGTCGATGCGCGGGAAGGCGTACAGCGCCCCCTTGGGCTTGACGCAGGACACCCCGGGGATCTCGTTCAGTTTCTCCCAGGCCACGGTCCGCTGCTCGTGCAACCGTCCGCCGGGGCGGGTCAGTTCCCTGATGGACTGGCGTCCGCCGAGCGCGGCCTGGATGGCGTACTGCGCGGGCGCGTTGGCGCACAGCCGCATGGAGGCCAGCATGGTCAGGCCCTCCAGGTAGTCCCTGGCGTGCTGCCTCGGCCCGGTGACCACCAGCCAGCCGGAGCGGAAGCCCGCCACCCGGTAGGTCTTGGACAGTCCGCAGAAGGTGAGGACGACCAGGTCGGGGGCGAGCGCGGCGGCCGAGTGGTGGACGGCGTCGTCGTACAGGATCTGGTCGTAGATCTCGTCCGCGAACACCATCAGGCCGTGCCGGCGGGCGAGATCGAGGATGCCCTCGACGACCTCCTTCGGATACACCGCGCCCGTGGGGTTGTTGGGGTTGATGATGACCACGGCCTTGGTGCGGTCGGTGATCTTCGACGCGATGTCGGCCAGGTCGGGGTTCCAGTCGGCCTGTTCGTCACACAGGTAGTGCACGGCCTTGCCGCCGGCCAGCGTGGTGACGGCCGTCCACAGCGGGAAGTCCGGTGCCGGGATGAGGATCTCGTCGCCGTCCTCGACCAGCGCCTGGACGGCCATGGAGACCAGCTCCGAGACCCCGTTGCCGAGGAAGACGTCGTCCACGTCGACGTCCAGGCCCAGGGTCTGGTAGCGCTGGGCGACCGCGCGGCGGGCGGAGAGCACGCCTCGGGAGTCCGTGTAGCCGTGCGCCTGCGGCAGCATCCGGATCATGTCCTGGAGGATCTCCTCCGGTGCCTCGAAGCCGAAGGCCGCGGGATTGCCGGTGTTCAGGCGCAGCACGCTGTGCCCCGCCTCCTCCAGCGCGTTGGCGTGCTCGATCACCGGGCCGCGGATCTCGTAGCACACCTCGCTGAGCTTGTTGGACTGCCGGAACTCCATGGGCCCCTCCGGGAACTCGTGTTGCTTGGTTTTACCAAGTGAGGGCTTGGAAAGTCCAACACCGCGTCTACACTGCGTCGCATGTCACCTCGCCGAAGCTACGACCAGTACTGTTCCGCGGCCCGCGCCCTCGACCTCGTCGGCGACCGCTGGACCCTGCTGATCGTCCGGGAGCTGCTCGCCGGTCCCCGCCGCTACACGGATCTGCACGCGGACCTGCCCGGCGTGAGCACGGACGTACTCGCCTCCCGGCTGAAGGAGATGGAACGCGACGGCCTCGCCACCCGTCGCCGGCTGCCCCCGCCGGGCGCCGCGTACGTGTACGAACTCACCGCACGCGGGCGTCGGTTGCTGCCGGTCCTCCAGGCGCTGGGCAGCTGGGGCGAGGGAGAGCTGGGCGAGCGCAGGCCCACCGACGCGGTGCGCGCGCACTGGTTCGCGTTGCCGCTGCTGCGGGCTCTGGAGGGGGAGGGACTCGTCGAAGTCTGCCTGGAGGAGGGGGAGTTCCACCTCCATGCCGGTGCCGAGGAGGGGCCGGTCTACGGTGACGGACCCGCGCCCGGTACGGCCGACGCGCGCCTGGTGATGGACGCGGCGACCTGCGAGGCCGTCGCCCGCGGCGAACTGTCCCTGCCGGACGCCGTACGGGACGGACGGGTGACGGTGACCGGGGAGAGCGCGCTCGCCAAGGCGCTGCGCGAGGCGTGACGGCGGTGTCGGGGCGGGCGCGGTGCACGCCGCCGCGGCCGGCGTGACGGACGCTGCCGTGGCCGGTGTGGTGAGCCGGTCCGTGGCCGGTGAGGTGGGCCGTGTCGTGGCCGGTGTGCTGGGCCGTCCGGTGGGCCGTGTCGTGGCCGGCGCGGCAAGGGCGAAGGCCCGCCGGGGCGGCAGAGGCGAAGGCCCGCCGGAGTGCTCGGCGGGCCTTCGCCGGATCTCGCGAGGTGTACGGCTCAGGCGCCCGGCGGCACCCGGGACGGCCGGCCCGACCCGCGTGTCAGCGCGTAGCCGCCGATGCCGGCGAGCGCGGCCAGCACACCGCCGATCCCGGTCCACACCCAGCGGTCCGACCACCAGCCGGACGACCAGCCGTCGTCCCGGCCGAAGCTGGACAGCACGGCCTCCTCGGAACCGTCCCCGTCCCGCTCGGACTTGACGGCGATGCCCGGGACGAGCGGCTTGCCCAGCGAGCCGTCGACCGCCGCCGCGCCGCCGATGTCCTTGGAGTCGACGCGCACTTCGGCGCCGACCGGCTGCCCGAGGCCGGCGGCGGCCAGGTTCACCACCGTCAGCCGGACGTAGTACGTCCCCGGCAGCGGGTCGTTGGCCCACGCCTCCGACCAGCCGCGCACCGTACGCAGCACACAGGCCAGTTCGACGGTGCCGGCGTCCGGCGCGGCGGTGCGCGACTGCGCGCCGTACTGGCAGGCCTGGCGGCGCCGCAGCCCGTCGTACACGTCGAGCTGCCAGGTCTGCGAGCCGTGCGTGGCGGGGAGCTTCACCGTCGCCTTGACGGTGGGCCGCTGTCCGGTGTCCGCCGGGAAGGACCAGTACAGGTAGTCGCCGGTGGAGCCGGAGGCGGTGGCCCGTTCGCCCTGCTCGATCTCCGTCGCCGTACGGAACGAGGTGCCCGCCCGCGTGGGCGCGTCACCGTCGGCCGAGGCGCTGGGCGAGGGGGAGGAGTCGGCGGCGGCCGGTCCGGCGGCCAGTCCCAGCGTCAGCAGCGCGGCGCCCAGTACTCGTGTGATCCGCATCAGTTCGTCCTCCATACCGCGAACCGCCAGCGTGACAGCCAGCCCCACAGCAGGCCCGCGAGGAAGCCGGCCAGCACCAGCGCGCCGAGCAGCCACCAGCCGCGGCCGAGGCCGAAGGAGGCCACGTCGTGGTGGCCCGAGGGGCCGTCCACCACGTCCACGGTCAGCTCCAGCGACAGACCCGGGGTGGTCTTCACGCCCGAGGCCGCCGAGAAGGACTGGGTGACCTGGAGGCACACCGTCTCCGCGGGCGCCGAGTCGTCGTCGCTGTCCTGCTTCGGATAGCGCAGACCGGTGGAGATGACGTCCGTACGGCCGGTGCCCGCGGCCTCGCCGCGCACGATCTCCCGTCCGTGCGTGGTCACCGCCCGCAGCAGCACCCCGTAGTGGGGGTTGACGGCCCGGTCGTCCGCCACGCTCACCGAGGCGCGCAGCTCCTGGCCGGGCTCGACGGCCACCTTGTACCAGCGCTGCTGACCGAACTCCTCGCGGTCGGTGTAGAGACCGGAGGTGAGGACCGGGGCCTTCGCGCACCGGTCGGCGCCCTCGGTGGCCACCGGGGTCACCACCGGATCCGCCGCCCGGTCGACCAACTCGCCGACACGGTCGCTCAGTTCCTCCTTGTGCCGGACGTCGGTGTAGGTACCGCCGGTGGCGTCCGCGATGCAGCTGAGCTGGGCGCGGGTCTTGGCGTCCGGCACCAGGCCGAGGGTGTCGATGGTCAGGCCGATGCCCTTGGCCGCTATCTCCCGGGCCACCTCGCACGGGTCGAGCGGCCGGCAGGTGTCCTCGCCGTCGCTGATCAGCACGATACGGCGGGTGCCGTTCCCGCCGTTCAGGTCGTCCGCCGCCTTCAGCAGCGCGGGCCCGATCGGGGTCCAGCCGGTGGGCGCCAGCGTGGCCACGGCCGTCTTCGCGTCGGTCCGGTCCAGCGGGCCGACCGGGTACAGCTGCGCGGTGTCCTTGCAGCCTTCCTTGCGGTCGTCGCCGTGGTAGTTGGCGCCGAGCGTACGGATACCGAGCCGGACCTCCTCGGGCGTCGCGTCCAGCACCTCGTTGAACGCCTGCTTCGCCGCGGCCATCCGGGTGCCGCCGTCGATGTCCCGGGTCCGCATGGAACCGCTGACGTCCAGTACGAGTTCGACCTTCGGAGCGTCCTGCTCCGTCTCGTCGGCGACCGCGCCGGAGGGGAACGCGATCCCGGCGCTCAGGGCGGCGAGCAGCGCACAGACCCCCACCGCCAGCCGTTGTCTTCTGATCATCGCCGGATCCTATTGATCAGACGGGCCGGACTCCAAAACGCCGGGTGGGCCCGGGCGGTGTGCGGCGGAGGCGACGAGAGCGGGCAGGGCCCGGGCCAGAGCCGGCTGCCAGGGGCCGAGCGGGCGCAGCCCCGCCGCCGCCCACCGGGTGTGTCCCAGGGCGCTGTGGGCGGGGCGCGGCGCGGGACGGCCCAGCGCCGCGGTGGTCGTGCGCCGGATCCGCTCCGGCTCCTTGCCCAGCAGCCGGAACACCTCGCGCGCCAGCCGGTACCAGGTCGTCGTGCCCGACGCCGTCGCGTGATAGACGCCCGGCGGCGCGGCACCCCGGACGGCCGTCTCCCCCAGCCGTACGAGAAGTCCGGCCAGCTCCACCGTCCAGGTCGGCTGGCCGTACTGGTCGTCGACGACGTCCAGGGTGGCGCACCGCGCCTCCCGCTCGATCACCGTGCGCACGAAGTTGGGACCGTGGGCGCCGTACAGCCATGCCGTGCGGACGACGTACCCGCGCTCGGGCAGCACCTCGAACACCGCCTTCTCGCCGTCGAGCTTGGTGCGCCCGTAGACGGTGCGCGGTGCGGCCGGGGCCGCCTCCGGGCAGGGAGCGGCGGTGGTGCCCGCGAAGACGTAGTCCGTGGACATGTGCAGCAGTACGGCCCCGGCCGCGGCGCACGCCTCGGCGACATGGCGGGCTCCGTCCGTGTTGACCGCCCGGGTCCGGCCGGTCTGCCGCTCGGCGGCGTCGACGTCGGTCCACGCCGCGCAGTTGACCACGAACGCGGGGCGGGCGGCGCGCACCGCGGCGTACACGGCCCGCCGGTCGGTGACGTCCAGGTCCCGGCGGCCGAGGGCGACGGTGTCCGCCCTTCGGGCGGTCAGCACCCGGACCAGGTCCCGCCCCAGCAGACCTCCGGCACCGGTCACCAGCCACCTGGTCATCGGGACGGGTACCGGGGCAGCAGTCCGCGTGCCCGGGCCTCGGCCAGCGACAGCGCACGCCGGTCCCGGTCGGACAGCACCGCCCCCGCCCCGGCGGGCCAGCGGATGCCGAGGTCGCCGTCGAACGGATCGATGCCGTGCTCGCGCTCCGGGGCGTAGGGGGTGGAGCACAGATAGACCACGGTCGCGTCGTCGGTGAGCGCGGCGAAGCCGTGGCCCAGTCCTTCGGCGAGGAACACCGCCCGGTGCGTACGGTCGTCGAGGGCGACGCCCTCCCACCGCGCGAAGGTGGGCGATCCCGTACGCAGGTCGACCACCACGTCGAGGACCGCGCCCCGCACACAGGTGACGTACTTGGCCTGGCCGGGCGGCACGGCGCTGTAGTGGACACCCCGTACGACGCCTCGGCGGGACACCGAGCGATTGGCCTGGGCCACGGTCATGGTCCGCCCGGTGGCGGCGCGCAGCACGTCGGCACGGAACCACTCGTGGAAGGTCCCCCGGGCGTCGTCGTGGATCCGCGGCTCATGGACCCAGGCACCCTCGATGCTCAGCGCTCGCACGGGACGGGCCTCTCCTCTCACTCGCTGAGCGGTACCCCATCGGACGAGAAGGGAGAGGTCAACGCCGTTTCCGGCCAGTGGAACCGGCATCGGCTCATTGCCGAGAGGGAACCGGCACCGATTCGGGACGCGGCAGCTCCGTCCACAGGTCCCCCCCGCCGTCCGGTGTGAGGCGCATCAGGGTCAGGGCCTTGGCCGGGAGGAGGGAATCGCGCAGGGCGGGGAGGTCCGGGGTGGGGGGGAGGACCGGGAGGGCGGATTCCAGGGCCGCGGCCAGGGCGCGGGCGGAGCCCGCCGTCGCGGCCAGGGCGCCGGCCAGCAGGGAGCCGAAGAGCTTGCGGCGCAGGGCCGTGGCGTCGTCGGTGATCAGGCGGCCCGTGAGGGCGGGCGGGGCGATGCCGTGCCCGGACAGCCGGGCGGGGCTGATCCGGACGTCGGCCAGATCGCGGTAGACCAGCCTCAGCGGAGTGCCGTCCGCCGCCAGCACGACCAGGAGGTTCTGGCCGTGCGCCTCCAGGGCCACCCCGAGGTCCAGCAGGCGCAGGCCCACCGTGAGCGCCAGCCGGGTGAACGCCGCCAGCCAGCCGGGACGGCCGGGCAGCGAGGTGGTGGGGAGCGCGGCCACCGGCACCACCCGCTCGCCCGGTCCCGCGTACACCTGCGGCGACTCCCGCAGCAGCGCGGCCAGATCGGGGGAGTGCGCGGTCGCCGCCGCCAGCGTGCGGGTGAAGTGCAGCAGCCCGTCGGTACGCGCCGTCAACTCCTCGGCGAAGGCCGTCAAAGGCACCGCCGCCCGCACCGAGTACGCGGAGATGTCCCGCACCGACGACGTCAGCCGGGCGCTCAGCGCGGTCTTCACGTGCGGGCCGCCGGGCAGCGCCAGCGTGCGCAGCGACATCAGCGGCCGGGCCGGGCGCCACACGTCGTACGGCCGCTTCAGCACATGCGTGGCCTGCCAGGGGTGCACCGGCAGCAACACCCGTCCGCCATCGTGGAGTTCGGCCGGCCACTGCCCGGCCACCAGGCACTCGGCCGCCGGCACCGACACCGTGCCCAGCTCCACCACCGGCCCGTGCTCCGGGCCGTACGCCAGCTGGTCCGCCGCCGAGAAACCGGGCCGGGACCGGCAGCCCGGGTGGTACGGGTGCCCGTCGGTCACCCGCCGCTCCCACTCCCAGTCCCGCCCCGAGCCTTCGGCGCTCCTCACCGGCCACTCATTCGGGTGATCGGCGCCGGTCCGGGACAGCGCCAGCGACGCCACGCTGTGCGCCAGCTCCGCCGCGAACCCGGCCGCGTGCGGCACCCCGAGGGCGCACATCAGCCGCGCCGGATCGGCGTACCGCTCCCGGTCCAGGTGCACGGCGGTGACGTACGCGGCGGTGGCGTACGGGTCCGCGTGCGGCCCGCGCAGCCGCCGGCCGTCGGCCAGGCGCAGCGTGAGACCGTGCGCGCCGGACTCCCGGCCGGTGACGAACGGCAGCGGCTCGTGGACCAGCGCCCGCCACAGCCGGGTCAGCACGGCGGCCCGGGCGCCGGGCAGCTCCGCCGTGTACCGGGGCAGCAGGCCGGGCCGGACGGCGGCCAGCTCCTCGGCGGTCACGGACTCGGCGGCGATGGCGGCGGCGGTGGCGGGGGCTGGGCGCACGGTCGGCTCCTGGGGTAGGCGGGGCACGGCACGATTGTCGGGGACCGCGCGCGTACGACGGTCGCGGGGATGGCCGGGCACGGCGGTGTCGGGGACGGCCGGGTACGGCAGGGTGGGGAACGGCCGGGCACGGCGGTGTCGGAGACGGTCGGCAGGGCACTCTCGGGACACGGTCGGGTACGGCCGGCGGGGACCGGTCGGGTACGGCTGGGGCATGGGTCGATCGGATACGGCTGCGGCATGGGCCGATCGGATACGGCTGTGGCATGGCCGGTCGGTTCCGGAAGCGTCCCGGGGCCGGTCGGGTGTAGCCGTGTCCCGGGGCGCTCGTGTACGGCCCTCGCGGAACGCGGGCGCGTCCGGTCGGACACGGCGTGTGCGGGAATCGGCCGGATCCGGCTGTGACGGGTGCCCTCGCGTACGGCTGTGGCGGGGGTCGCCCGGACGGCAGCCATACTGATCGTCTCCGGCTCCCCGCCGGCGCACCCGCGTGCGCCGGGACGACTGCGGACCCCTGGACGACGGAACGAATGGAACGCGTGGACCTCACACCCCCCACCGGCGAGGCGGCCCGCCTGGCCGACGCGTACGCGGCGGCCCCCCTGCTCAACTGCCTGCTGCGGGAGGTGGCCGAGCCGCTCCCGGGCGCCGGGGACCGCCGAGTGCACCGGCTGCCGGACGGCCGGCTGCTGCGGGTGCGCGCCGGCCGGCGGCCCGCCGACCCCGAGGTGTACACGGCGGGCACCTGGCACCGCGTCGGCCACCCGGAACTGGTGAAACTGGTCGCGGAGGTGCTGCGCCGGCACACCGGGCTGCCCGGCGGCGACCTGCCCGCCGAGATGATCGACAGCCGGGACGCGGTCGCCGCCCTGCTCACCGCCCGCGCCCGGGCCACGCCGCCGCGGGACCCGTATCTGCGCTCGGAGCAGTCCCTGCTCACCGGCCACCCGTACCACCCGGCCCCCAAGGCGCGCGGCGGCGGCCCGGTCGCGTCCTGGCTGCCGTACGCGCCCGAGGCGCACGCCCGTTTCCCGCTGGCGCTGCTCGGCGTGCGCGAGGACCAGGTGGCCGAGGAGGGCGACACCGGCGCCCTGGACGCCCTCGGCACCGCCCCGCCCGGCTACCGGCTGCTGCCCGCCCATCCCTGGCAGCTCGACCTGGCCGGCCGCGACCTCGCCCCCGCGTTCGCCGACGGCCGGCTGCTGCGGCTCGGCACCACCGCGTTCCCCGTCTGGCCGACGGCCGCCGTCCGCACGGTGTACGAGCCCCGCCGCGACCTGTTCCTCAAATTCAGCCTGGACGTCCGGATCACCAACGACATCCGCCGGCTGTGGCGCCACGACCTCGCCCGGCTGCGCCGTACCGACACGGCCGCCGGGCGTGCCTTCGCGGCGCTGGGCCCGGACGCGGCCTGGCTGAGCGACCGCGGCTACCGCACCGCCGCCTTCGCGTTCGAGGAACTGGCCGTGCTGGTCCGCGACGGGCTGCGCGGCCATCTGCCGCCCGGCGCCACCCCGCTGCTCGCGGCGGGTCTCGCCGAGGGGTTCGAGGGCAGCCCGCTGGCCGCCGCGCAGGACCCGGCCGGCTGGTGGGAGGCGTACCTGCGGCAGGTCGTCCCGCCCGCCCTGACCGCGTTCGACGCCCACGGGGTCGTCCTGGAGGCGCATCTGCAGAACACCCTGGTCGCCGTGGACGCGTCCGGCACGCCCGTGCAGGCGCTGTTCCGCGACGCCGAGGGCGCCAAGCTGCTGCCGGACGTGAGCCGGGCGGCGGGCTGGGAACGGCTGGTGTACTGCCTGGTCGTCAACCACCTCACCGAGATCGCCGGCGCCCTCGCCGACCACCATCCCGGCCTCGACCCGTGGCCGGCCGTCCGCCGCGAACTCGCCCGGCACGACCTGCCCGAGATCCCCGCGCTGCTCACCGCGCCCACCCTGCCCGGCAAGACCAACCTGCTGCTGCGCTGGACGGCCGCGGACGGCGCGGCCGCCCGCTACCTGCCGCTGCCGAACCCCTTGTCGGGCCGCTGACCGTCCACTGACCGGCCACGACGGGACCGCGGCCGGCCGCCGTGCCGTCGTGGCCGATGTTCTCGGCACGTGCGTGGTGAACAGGACGCACTGAGTGACCGGTGCGGGTCGACCGTTTCGGGGCAGCCGTGCGACCCCGTGTCGTGCCCACGCCATCGTCCTCCCGCGCCCCGTTCGGGCCCCGCATCGACGGGGAGGACACCTGCGCACGTGCCTGGGTGGATAGGCGGCGTACGTGGTGCAGGGCGGCGGTCACCCGTCAGGTGCCGGTTGTCTCGTTCAGGTCGACGCGCATCATGTCGTCGGCGAGGCGAGCCGGTGGTGTCGGGCCGTCGGCGAAGGCCGCGATGATCTCGACCGGGGTGCGGGCGCCGAAACGCGCCCACCCACCGTGGCCACCACGCCGACCAGATCCAGGCACTGACCTTGCGCGACGCCGAGCTGGAAACACGCAGTGCCCGTTTCCTCGCCCGAGAAGGGCGCAGCGATCGGCGGCGAAACGGAAAACATGGCTGCCGTGACTTACGGAGGAGGGCACGGCTCATTACCCATGAGACTGATCACCACAAGGGACTGATGCGTCAGCAAGTTGCCGTTGTGATGGCAGGAAGAGGAGCAGCCGACCCGCAGGAACTCCGACTTAGTCATGAAAAATTATAGCTGGGTCGGGTTCGCAAGGCCGGGTGCTCGATCTCAGGGAGACGGAAGAGGCAGACCAATGAGGTTCGTGACCAGTAGGGAAGCAACCCTGGGTACCGACGATGCCTGGGTGATGGAGACGCTCCGGCGCCACGAACCGACTGCCATGGACACACGGCACGCTGTGGTGCTGCATCGAGCCAGCGGCGGCCGCGTCTTCAGCCGGGACGGCCGCTCCTGGCTGGACTGGGGGAGTGGGATCAGCGCGGACACCGGGCAAGCCCATCCCGAAGTGATTGATGCCATCAGCGCGCAGGCCCAGGAAGGTCTGCTGGACGCACACATGTTCCCGACCCGCGTACGCGCCCGCACCGTTCGGGCTCTCACCGAGCTGACCGGTTTTCCGCAGTGCGTCTTGTGCACGACGGGGATCGAGGCGGTCAAAGGCGCGTTGAAGATTTCCCGACGGCATGCAGGTGATCGAACTCGGCGGCCTGTCGTCGTCGTCCTCGATGACGTGTTCCGCGGCTACGCGGCGCAACCGGACGGAGGGACGCCGGACCGCGAGGACGTCTTCCTCCGAGTTCCCTATCCGCGAAGCGGCCTCTCATGGACCGCTCAAGTCATCGAGAAGGCGCTACACAGGATTGGCGCAGGCCCGGGAGACGTGGCGTGCGTTGTCGCTGAGGCGTACCACGGCTCCACGCTGAGCCCGATGGACCCGAAGGCGGGCAATGCCCTGCGCGAATGGTGTACGCGGCATGGAGCCTTGTTGGTCTTCGACGAGAGGCAATCCGGGTTCGGTCGCACCGGTGCGCTCTTCGCCTACGAGCACATCGGAGTCCGTCCCGATCTGCTGCTGTGCGCCAACGGGATGTCCAGTTCACTGCCTGTTTTCGCCGTGCTTGTCGGCGATCCTCGATTCACCGTGAGACTACGTCCCGGGGAACTCACTAGCACCTCCAGTGGAAATCCTGTGGCGCTCGCCGTGGCGGAGGCGAACATCTCGCTCTTCACCGGCGGGAGACTGGTCGTCGAAGCCGCAAAGCGTGGCAGGCAACTAGCCCGGGGGCTCAAGGTGTGGGCTGCCCGGTTGCCTCTCGCTCGCCAGGTTGTCGGAACGATGGGCATGGTCGCCGGCGTCGGGTTCGGAGCCGATGGGTCTCTTGACCGTGAAAGGGCGCAGCGGGTGGTCGACAGGTGTGTGGAGAGCGGTCTGCTGCTTCACGTGCCCCCCGCGAACGGAGGGGCCGTGATCAAAATATTGCCTCCCATCACCACATCCGAGGCAGAGCTCGCGGAAGGGCTGGATCGGTTCATTGCTGCCTCTGATTCGGTTCAACTCGGCCGATGACGACAGTCCACGTCGAAGGCAGCGGCTCCGGAGTCGTCTCAAGTCCACCAGTCACTGACGGCGGCGCCGATACGTGGTCTTCACGAGGCCGTGAGCCGTCTCCGATGCATCGTGGTGACAGAACCAGATTCACATAGCACCATCAGGCGTACGCTCCGCAGTCATGGGGCGCACTTCCCGTTCCCGGCGGGGACGTTGTGCCCAACGGACGGCGAAGGGCGCGGCTATACCCGTAAGGGCGAACAACGCTCCGATGATGTACCAGCCAGGGCGTCCCCAGGCGATGCAGAACGAGATGAGCAGGGTGGGCCCGACGGCTTCCGCCAGGCCCGCGCCCAGGCCGAATACGCCAAGGTACTGTCCGGTGGCATGCTCTGGCGCCAGAGCGAAGGACACCTCGAAACCCGCTGCAGAGTGCCACAGCTCGCCGACCGTATGGACTACCACCCCGCACATGAGCAGAGTCACGGCGGCCCAGACCGGCACCCCGGCGGAGAGCGAGATCAGCGAGCAGGAGACGAGAAATGCCACGCCGGCCCGGCGGTAGGCGTGAGCACCCGCCATGGCGGAAACGATGTTTCGGCTGGCTCTCACCTGAAGGGCGATGACAAGAAGGGTGTTGGCGAGCATGGTGCCGGAAATGAGCCATGGCGGGGCGGTGGTGGCCTCGACCAGCCAGAGCGGGATGGCCACGGTGAGAACCTTGAACTGGATGGCCATGATGCCGTCAAGGGCTGTGACCAGGAGGTAGGGACGGTCCCGCAGGGCGATCCAGCGTGGGCCGTTGGTTGTGGGAACGGGTTTGACCGGTGGCAGGTAGATCAGGACAGCTGCGGCGGCCACGAAGGAGGCCGCATTTCCGATCACCAGAAGCTGGTAGGCGGACTGGGTACCGACCTGCACGACCCAGCCCGCCAGCAAGGCCCCCAGGGAGATGCCGATGTTGGAGACGGCACGAAGATAGCCACGGAACTCCTGCGGCCGCTCGCCCCCGTAACGTCTGATGAGCGGAGAGCGTGCGGCCAGTCCAGCCGCCTTGGCCCCGGTGGCTATGGACACCGTGAGGACGAACGGCCAGAAACTGTCGGCCAGTACGAAGCCGGCGGTCGCCAGCGCTTGGACGACCAAGGTGGTTACGTACACGCCGCGGGCCCCGCGCTTGTCCGCCAGGTGGCCGACGGCGATACCCACGGCCAGCGAGAGGAACCCGGCGATGGCGAGTCCGAGCCCTACCTGCCCCGCCGGGATGTGGGCTGCCTGGGTGAAATACAGGACGCCGGCGGTGAGGTAGAGGCCGCTGCCGACGGTGTAGACGAAGTTGGACGCGGCGATGACGCGTTGCGTTCCGGTGGCCGGTATTAACTGGGACATGGGGTCGCTCCGCGTCCTGAACAGGCATGGTAAGGGGCAATCGATGATAGTGCAGATTACACTTGACGCTGACAGTGCTGCTTCAGCCAAAGAGGGTCTGGCTGATCAGATAGACATTCAGGCCGATCACGAGCGCAGTGATGACGCATGCCACGGCCGTGGTGAGAGGCCGGTTGGCGAGAGGCCCCATCACCTCCCGGCTGCGGGTGAGCAGGACCAGCGGGACCAGGGCGAGGGGAATGCCGAAGGACAGCACGACCTGTGACCAGAGCAGGGCCCGGGTGGGGTCCGCGCCCGCGATCAGGACGGCCATGGCCGGCAGCAGCGTGACGCCCCGGCGCAGGAGGAGCGGCAGCGATCTGTTGAGGAAACCCGACATGATCACTTGCCCCGCGTAAGTGCCGACGGACGAGGACGCGAAGCCGGAAGTCAGCAAAGCGAGGGCAAAGGCAAGAGCTGCTCCCTGACCGAGCACCGTGCCCAGCCCGCTCTGCACCTCGCTGATGGTGTCCCGGCTCTCCCCCGTAAACTGGAAGAGCCGGGCGGCGATGACGAGCATGGCGGCGTTCGCGAGTCCCGCCATCCCCAAGCCGAGCATGACGTCCCGGCGCAGGGACCGGATGACGTGGACCCGCCGGAAATCCGGATCGGCTTGGTCGAGGTCCCGCGTGTGCGCGCTCGTGAGGCTGGAATGCAGGTAAACCACGTGAGGCATGACAGTCGCGCCGAGGATGCCGGTGGCCAGGAGGACGCTGTCGGAGCCCGCGAAACCAGGAACGGTGCCGCCAGCTATGCCGGACAGGTCGAGGCCCGCCAGCAGGGCGTCGAACACGAGCCCCAGGATGATCACCAGAAGCAGCCCCGCCACCGCGATCTCGAACCGGCGATAACCTCTCGACTCAAGCCCGAGCAACGCGAAAGCCGCGGCACCGGTGATGAGCCCTCCGATGGGCAGGGCCAGCCCGAACAGCAGGTCGAGTGCGATCGCGCCACCCACCACCTCGGCCAGGTCAGTGGCGATGGCGACCAGTTCTGCCTGCGCCCACAGCCCCAGCACAACCGGGCGGGGGAAACGGCGGCGGCAATTCTGGGCAAGGTCGTAGCCGGTGGCAAGACCGAGTTTGGCGGACAGCATCTGTACGAGCAGGGCCATGAGATTGCCTGCGAGGACGACCCAGAGGAGGAGATAGCCGAACTGGGAGCCGGCGGCCACGTTGGTGGCGAAGTTGCCTGGATCCACGTAGGCGATTGAGGCGACGAACGCGGGTCCGTACATCATGGCCCGACGCCGAATCGGCTTTGCCGGGGACTCGATGGCCGCCGTCACAGTGGATTCACCTCCATCAGGGTCGGGGGACAGACGGAACAGGTCCGTGCCGCCGCGGGGCCGGGTTCGCGCGTTCAGTCCTGGAGCGCCTGGTCCGCGATGTGTCGAGCGATCTCGAGTGCAGCAGTGGCCGCAGGGGAGGGGGCGTTGAGCACGTGCACCTGGCGGTGGGCCCTGACCTGGAGGAAGTCGTCGACGAGGGTGCCATCGGGGCGCAGGGCCTGCGCTCGTACCCCGGCACCCGCGCGCGTGATGTCCGCGGCCCTGATCTCGGGTACCAGGGCTGTGAGGCTCGAGGCGAACCGGCGCCGGGACAACGACCGCGCGATCTCGGCCGCGGCCGTGCGCCGATATCGCATCGCAAGCCGCCAAAGTCCTGGGTAGCGGGCGGTCGCCGCCATGTCGCGAAGGGAGACGTCCCCCCAGCGGTAGCCCTCGCGGTGAAGCGCGAGGACGGCGTTGGGGCCGGCGTGGACCGTACCGTCCAACATGCGCGTCAGGTGTACACCGAGAAACGGCAGTGTCGGATCCGGTACGGGGTAGACCAGACCGCGGACAAGGTGTCGGGCGCCGGGCCGTAGTTGGTGATACTCACCACGGAACGGGACAATCTGCACCGGCGGCCGGAGCCCTGCCAGACGGGCGATCCGGTCGGCGTGTAGACCGGCACAGTTCACCAGCCGATCGGCGCGCAGGACGCCGTCGGATGTGGCGACCTCGATGCCCAGACCGCGGTTGCGGATGTCCAACACCCGTGTTCCCAGCCGGAGGTCCACTCCAGCTGCGGCGAGTTCCTCGACCAGCCGTGTGCACACACCGGTGAAGTCGACCACTGCTGTGGACTCGATGCGCAGCGCCTTCAGACACGCGACATGCGGTTCCATCTCGGCTGCCTCACGCGGGTCCACCAGCCTCGCAGGCACACCGTTGGCGGCAGCACGCGATGCCAGTTCCTCAAGCGCGGGCAGCTCGGAAGGAGTGGTGGCCACGATGAGTTTGCCACACACGTCCACCGGCACACCGCGGTCCCGGGCGTAGGCCACAATGGAGCGATTGCCTTTCACCGCCAAACGCGCCTTTGCCGAGCCGGGGGCGTAGTAGACGCCGGCATGCGCGACTTGAGAATTGTGGCCGGTTTGGTGCACGCCCCACCGGTCCTCCTTCTCGCACAGCGTCACGCGCGATCCCCTGGAGGCCAGCTCACGGGCGACAGCGAGCCCGATAATGCCACCCCCCACGATCACCACGTGCGGCCGTGACGTACGCGAGCCGCCCGGTGCCCGTCTGTCTTCTGCGGAGTGCACCGCAGATGAGCGTGATGCGGCGAATGTGTCCATAGTCAGCTTCCGGATCAGTTCTGCGCGGGGAGAAATCGGTTCGTGCGGGAGCAGGGAGACGCCGAGCGTGCCGCCCCGTCAGATGTGCCTCGGTGCGGTCACAACCACATGTCGTACGCGTATCTGGCGAGGGCGGCCCCCAGGGCGAGGGCAAAGGTGATCTGGATGCATCGCAACGTGAGAACGCGCGCGGCCGATGACCGCGAGCTTGGGGCAGGTGGCTCGGCGCCTGCTGGTTGTCCGGACGGTCGGTGGTGGGTGCCGCCTGACCGGCCGAGGACGGGGCTCACTTCTCGACGTCCGCGAGTAGCTGCTGGATGCGGCAGACGCCTTCTACCAAGTCGTCATCCTTGAGCGCGTAGGACAGGCGGAGATAACCCGGGGTTCCGAATGCCTCACCGGGGACGACGGCTACCTCGGCTTCGTCCAGCAGCAGCGCGGCCAGATCGACGCTCGTGTCGACACGCCGTCCGCGGATACGCCGGCCCAGCAGGTCCCTCACCGAGGCGAAGACGTAGAACGCACCATCGGGTTCGGGGCAGTGGACGCCCACGACCTCGTTGAGCATGCGCACGATCGTCTGCCGCCGCCGGTCGAAGGCCGTTCGCATCACGGAAACGGTATCAAGGCTTCCGGAGACGGCTGCCAAAGTGGCGGCCTGGGCGATGTTGCAGACGTTGGACGTGGCGTGAGACTGCAGCCTCGTCATTGCGCCGACGACGTGAGGAGGACCGACCGCCCAGCCGACCCGCCAGCCGGGCATGGCATACGACTTCGCCACGCCGTTGACCACGACACACCGGTCCCGTACGGCGGGCGTGACGACAGGAAGACTGTGAAATTGCGCATCCCCGTAGACCATGTGCTCGTAGATCTCGTCGGAGATCACCCACAGATCCTTCTCGGCTGCCCAATCGCCGACGGCCCGAATCTGCGTCTGGTCATAGACCGCGCCCGTCGGGTTGGCGGGGGACGAGAAGACGAGCATGGTGGTGTTCTTCGTCCAAGCACGCTGGAGCTGCTCCACTGTGACGCGGTACCCCGTGGACTCGTCGGCGAACACCGGTACGGGTATCGCGCCGGCCAGCCTGATGGCCTCCGGATACGTCGGCCAGTACGGCGCGGGCACGATTACTTCGTCCCCGGGATTGAGCAACACGGAGAAGGCCTGGTAGATGGCTTGCTTGCCGCCGTTGGTCACGATTACCTGCGATGCGTCCACGCGGTAACCGGAATCGCGAAGGGTCTTCGCCGCGAGAGCTTCCCTCAGTTCGGGAAGGCCGTTGGAGGCTGAGTACCGGTGATACCCCGGATCGCCGCAGGCTGCCGCCGCTGCTTCGACGACGTGGCCCGGGGTGGGGAAATCCGGTTCACCGGAAGCGAAAGTGATGACCGGATGTCCGGCGCGCCTGAGCGCTTTGGCCTTGGCATCTATGGCGAGCGTGGCCGACTCGGCGATCGCGGCGACCCGGTCCGAGATACGGCGCCGACCGCCTGGGAGCTCAGCCTGGGCGCTGCTCACCGCGGTTTCCCGTGGCCCCGGCGGTACGTTGGCAGTCGTTATGGCCTTTGGCCGCACTTGTCCTTTCACCTCGCCCTGGCCACGACGACGGGCTGGTAGTAGCCGGTCTGGTCTTCCGGGGTGACGCCCTCAGGGTCCTTGTGACCGGGGAGGAACCATCGGACGTCGGTAAAACCGCAAGTCGTCAGGGCGTCGTCGAATTCGGCTCGGCGTAGGGCGCGGTAGTCGGTGGTACGCACCGTGGTGTCCCAGCCGTCCTGATTCCGCTTCTTGAGCAGCAGAACGTGGGTCGTGGTGAGCGTCCGCCGGTCCTTCGCCCAGTCCCACGCCTGGACGACGATACTGCGCTCGTCGCCCCCGCCGAAATGCTCCGGAGCCAGCCCCTGTGAGCCGTCGAGTGCGAGCTTGTCGTAGTCCCGAATGGTCGCCAGGAACACACCCCCCGGCCGCAGGCAGGAACGTATCTGGGCCAGGGCCAGCATCAGGTCGTCATCGGTCAGTAGATGCGTCAGTGAATTGGCACCCGAGACGACGGCGTCGAAGGTGCCCACCAACCGCTCGGAGACCTGACGCACATCGCTCCTGATGAAATGGACGTCCAGGCCACGAGAAGCCGCTTCGCGCCGGGCACGTCCCACGGCCCGCTCGCTGAGGTCCGATGCGGTCACCCGGTACCCCTTGGTGGCCAGCGGGAGTGCTTGTGTGCCGATTCCGCAGGTGACGTCCAGGACACGCGCTGGCGGTGCGATTCCTTCAGCGGCGAGGTATGCGGCGATCGCCTCGCCGTAGTGGACGGCGAAACCCCACCAGTCCTCGTACATGCGGTGATAGTTGTCAGCGAGGTCGTCGTAGAACTCCCTGTTCGGATCACGTACAGGCATACTGGTCCTTTGCGTAATTGACGTGAGGAATCCGCGAGGAGGGGCCGGCGGGGCGATGCCGAACGCGCACCGCAGACCGCCAGCTCGCCTGACCGTCAGCGCTCGATGTGGTTGCTGAGTTCGAGCAGATTGCCGTCCGGGTCACGCAGGTAGACGCTGTTGATCGGACCGAGCACGCCGACCCGCTCCACGGGCCCGGATTCGAGCACCGCGCCCTGCGCCTCGAGGTGCGCGATGACCTCCTCGATGGGATCCGACACGATGAAGCAGAGGTGCTCGGTTCCGGGCCCGGGGTTCTGGGCGTGCGGCGCGATCTCCTTGCCGACCTCATGCAGATTGATCTTGGTGTCGCCGAAGCGCAGGGCCTTGCGGTCGTTGACGAGCATGCTGAACGTGACGACCTCCATGCCGAGCACGCGGCTGTAGAAGTCGACGGTGGCGTGGATGTCGTTGACGGTGAGAACGGTGTGGTCGAGCCGCTCGTACTTCATGGGGATTACCTCTCCGGTAGTGATCGATACCGATGGCTGCGTCACGCGTCGTAGGTCAAGGAAGAGACGGGTTCGACGCCCACGAACTCGGCGATGTCGTCGAGGTCGGCCACCACGGACTCCAGAACTGGCACTCCGTGGGTGCGCCGCATCTCGGTGACCCGGCGCCGCCGGTCACCGGGGATGCGTACCGGGGTCAAGGGCTCGACCGGCACACCGCCCCTGACTTCCCGGGCCAGCTGCTCGACTCCTGCGCGGATGACAGCCTGGTCGCCGAGCGCGTCCAGGTTCAGACAGAACACGAAGTGGCCGAGACCGGCTTCGCCGCCCTGATAGGTATGGCGGCTCCACCGGGCGCCGGCGAGCGGGCCGCAGAGCAGCTCCGCGAAGAGGCCCAGCGCTGAGCCCTTGTGCCCGCCGTGGTCCTGATCACCGCCGCCCAGCGGCAGCAGTGCGTAGCCTTTGCGGTTGATCAGACCCGTAACCGTTTCGGCGGCCCCCAGGCTGACCCGGCCGTCCGGCCCCAGCGCCCAACCGGGTCGCATCGGCTTGTCGAGCCGGTCCAGTTGCTCGAGTTTGCCGCGGGAGACGGTACTGCTCGCACCGTCGAAACACAGGGTTCCCCCACTGGTGGGCACGGCGTAGCAGAACGGGTTGGTGCCGAACATCGGCTCGTTGGTTCCCATAGGGGCCACCTGCGGCACCGCGTTGGTGGAGACCATGGTGAACATCCCAGCCCGGGCACCGCGTTCAGCGAACCAGCCGGCGATGCCCATGTGATTGGAACGGCGGACCGTCACCACGGACGAACCGAATTTTCGTGCCCGGTCGGTGGCCAGGTCGACGGCCATGCACAGGGCCGGCTGCCCCAGAGCATTGTGCGCGTCGATGACGCACACACTGCCTTTGTCGCTGACGGTTTCCGGCACCCCGAACCGGTTGATGTCTCCGTTGCACAGCCCTTCCACATAGCGGCGCAGGCGGGCGACTCCGTGGCTTTCGACACCGCCCAGGTCCGCTGCGACGAGGACGTCGGCGGTCACCGCGGCATCGGCGGGACGCGCACCCGCAGCTGTCAGTGCCTCGGTGGTGAATCTCGTCAGTTCGGTGGCATCGATCAGCCGCCGCCATTCCTGGATCTTCTCGGAATCTGTCATGGTGACTTTCCTGTCTGCCCGAGGGGGCGCCCGCTCCGCGCAGAGACCGAGCGCCCTGCCTGTGACCCGGTGGGGTCCGGCCGACGGCGGCGCTTTCCGCTACCGGCGGCTGGGTCTGCCGCTTCCGTCAAGACTGGGGCGGCTCGGTGACGACCGTGACGGCCCGGCGGATCCGCGCCTCTTCGGCGTCGGCGTCGGCGTCGAGCGGTAGGTCGAAGATGACAGTGACAGCCCGGTTCGACGACTCGGTGATGGATTCCAGCTCGAAGCCGCGGGGCTTGATCACGAAAAGCTCATGCACGGTGGCGGGAGCCTCCTTGTCGACCGCGGCGAGCTCGGGCCAGATGGCGGTCGTGTCGGCCAGCCAGCGTGGCGTGATGCCGTCGAGGCCGTTGACCCGGACGTCCCGAAGGATGCCTGGGGTGTGCTCGAAGTAGACCTGCCGGCCCCGACGCTTGAACACGGCCGGGTACGCGGTAGGTCGGCCCATGGCGATGTCGATGAGGACCGGCTCGATCGGCTTGCCCGTGGCCAGGTGGTACAGGTGCAGACAGCCGTCGCCCGGGGCGCGCGCCGCGATTTCCATCAACACGACTCGGCCGTCGTCGGTGAGTCGGTACTCCGCGTGCGCGTATCCGTTCTCGAAACCCAGCCGACCGACCACGCCCAGCTGTGCCTCGACGATCTGTTCCGTCTCGTGCCCATTGAGATTGTTGGGCGGCGTGGTGTGGACCAGCTCGACGAAGAACTCGGTCGAGTCCTCGTTGGTGCCCTTCTGCGTGAGCAGCGTGACGATCGGCTTGCCGTTGCTGACGAGGGTGTCCACGTTGTACTCGCGTCCCTGCACCCGCTCCTCGACGAGCAGCCGAGCACCGGGTTCGAGTTCGGTGACGATGTCGAGGAGCGCATGCACGTCCTCGACCACGCGGACACCGATGCTGGACTCACGGTCGAGCGGCTTGACCGCGGCCGGAAAGACGCCGTCGTACTGCTTGGCCAGCTCGGTTGCCTGCTCGCCGTCGGCAATGCCGCTGGTGGGAGCGGTGATGAGCACCGAAGTGGGGCTCCACTCACGCAGATAGCGGCGCTGGAGCAGCTTGTTGCGGCAGACTCGCGAGGCACGCCACCCCGGTGCAGGAAGGCCGAGCATGTCGGAGACGACCTGGCCGGCGTCCACATACACCTCAGCGTTGACGAGCACGCCGCGGATGTCGTACTCCGCGGCCCAGCGGGCCGCCTGGTCGGCCATACCGCTGATGTCGGCGGCGTCGCGCAGGCTGACATCGGTGATGTCGGCGAAGGGGTGACCCGGGGTACCGAGAAGCTCGATGCCCTTTTGCACCATGGCGGAGCCCTGCTTCTGAGAGATGGCCAGAACCGCCAAGCCGCGCTTGCGCAGCTCGATCAGGGACGGGCCGATCTTGGACAGGTCACTGAAAATGATGAAAGCGGGCTGCTTGTCTGCGGGCACAGGAATGCACGTCTCTTTCGTTCGGGAATCAATGGGGTCTGTCGAGGCGGACGTCAGCCGAGTTCGACGGCATCGGCGGCCGCGTCGAGGATGGCCAGTGCCTCGGCGAGTTCGGACTCGGACATCGTGACCGGCGGCATGATCTTGAGCATGGCGCCACCGAGCGTCGACGGCACACACACCAGGAGACCGCGCTCGACACACTCGGCGGCCATGCGCTGCGACGAACCAGGGTCGAACGAGCCGTTCTCGTCGGTGCACGCGACGCCAGCGATCATGCCCATCGTCCCGATGATCTTGCGGCGTCGAGGTTTCCTGCCGACCCAGTCGGCCAGCCCGTCAGCGAGTTGCCGACCCCTGGCTGAGGCCTCGGACACGATCCGTCCGTCGGCGAACAGCGCAAGGTTGGCCTCTGCGGCGGCCAGGGAGATCGGGTTGCCACTGTGCGTACTGGTGAGCTCGCCCGGACGCACGTGCTCGGTGAAGCTCGGATCACCGATGAGCACCGCCGAAACGGGCAGCGAGCCCGATAGGCCCTTGGCCACCAGCAAGAGGTCTGGCCGGATACCAGTGTGTTCGTAGGCAAAGAGCCGGCCGGTGCGGCCGAAACCGGACTGGATCTCGTCGAAGATGAGCAGGGCCCCGTGCCGTGTGCACCATTCCCGCAAGGCGCGGGCTGCCGACGGGTCGATCTGGCGCAGGGTGGACCCCTGGTAGATCTCCCCCATCACGCAGGTCACATCCTCGGGGCCCGCCCCGATCCCACGCAGGCCTGCTTCGATGACCTCCGGGCTCCAGGCCTGACCGCGGGCCGGGAAGGGCACCCTGAGGAAGGCTTCGTCGAGCGCCGGAGCCCAGTCACGCTGCGCCGGCAGCCCGCCGGCAAGCTGCGCGCCCAAGGTACGGCCGTGGAAGGCGCCCTCGAAGGTGACGACGATCCGCCGGCTACCGTGCGGCTGCGCACCCCGGCGAGCGATCGCGTGGCGGCTGGAGATCTTCAGTGCGCCCTCGACCGCCTCCGCTCCCGTGGTGTACAGGACCGACTGCGGGAAACCGGAGAGTTCAGACAGGGCGCGCACCACGCGGGCCCGCACTCGCGTCGGGAACATGTAGGCGTGCAGCAGTCCCTGCCGAGCCTGCTCGGTGATCGCATCGACCACCTCGGGGCGCGCATGGCCGGCGTTCGCGGTCAGGATTCCACTCGTCCAGTCGAGCCAGGAGCGGCCGTTGCGGTCGAAGACGCGGCTACCGCTGGCCCGGTCCCACACCACCGGATGCTGTGTGTGCATGGTGGCCGGCTCGTAGCGCCTCAGCGTCTGGAGTACCCAGGCATCGGATTCGGTGCCGGCCGACGCGGCAGCGGTGTCCTCCGGGCTCATGGTGCCGATGTTGTCCAGTGCTGTCATGTCAGCCCCGCACCGTCCAGGCCGTGCCACTGGTGTCGGAGGCTGTGACTGCGACGGCGACCAGCTGCTCGTCGCCAGTGTTGACCAGGCCGTAGTACAGGCCGGCAGGCGCCAAGCTGACGGTGCCTGGCCCGACGGAGGAGCGGCTGGGCTCGGGAAGCGATCGCTTGGGCGGGGCGTCCAGCGGGTAGTGGGCGGACGGTACGTAGCTACCGGCTGCCTCGGGTTCTTCCTTGTCGAAGGCGTGGAACTCGCCGTGGCCTTCGAGGACCACGATCATGCCGTCGGCCTGCGGGTGCATGCGGGCCGAGATGTCCTGTCCCGGGTTGAGCCGCCACGCGGCGACCTGCATGTGCCCGCTTGTCCACAGGCCCAGCTTGCGAGCCACCGGGTCGTTGCATGGAGCCGTCGGCACGGAAATGGTTCGAATGCGCATCAAGATCACCGATCTCTTGAGGGGAGGAGATTACTGAGGTGCGCCCGGTAGCGTCAGCCCTCGAGGAACTGCATCTGCATGATCTGGGTGAAGAACTTGCCACTGGGGCGGATCTCGACCCCCCCGGTCTCCACGCGGATACGCCTGGTCTCCACCGGTTCGAGATCACCCTCGAACCATCCGCCGGCTTCCACGGTGATACCCTCCGCGGCCAACAGCGTCTTCTCTCCGCCCTGCTCCGGGTAGGCGATGACACGCAGCGTGCCGGGGAAGCCGGTGCGGATCACGGGGACAGCGCGGCGCTGGAGACGGATCCTCACCGGGACGCGGACACCACCGAGGTCGATGTCCAGGTACTCGGCCTGGGGTTCATTGCGGCTCAACGAGCCCCAGCCGGTGTGAGGGTTGCCGTCGAACAGTGCCTGCTCGTTCCAGAAGTCGTACCGGTGGCATCCGGACGAGTCGGTGACGTAGCAGTCTTCGATGACCTTCAGCTGGTTGAGAGACATGCCTGCTGTTCCTTTCCGCTATTGCTTTCTATGGGTGAGCAGTGAGCCGTGGACGCCGCTGAACGCTCAGTTCCTCGAGAGCATCCGGAACGCCCACGAGGTCGTCCAGGACGATGTCCGCCTCAGTTCGTGCCGAGTCGGAGTGGGCTAGACGGCGGTCGATGAGAATGGTGGCCATTCCGACACCCCGCGCGCCCGCCAGTTCGTGGTGCTGGCCGTCACCGACGAAGGCACAGGACGAGCCGGACACGCCGAGCTGATCCGTTGCGTTCAAATAGATGTCCGGGTGCGGCTTGAGCCGTTTCACCCGATGTGAGAAGACGGTCACGTCGAAGTACTCACGGAGGCCGAGCCGCTCAAAGATCCATTCGGCGTGGTCGGAGGCATTCGATACCAGCGCGAGAGAGAGCCCTTGCTCGCGGAGCTGCTTCAGCAGAGGCACGCTTTGCGGGTCGACCTCAAAGCTCGCCACCATACTGGGGAAGTGGCGTTCGACGGCTGTGTAAACGTCGTCCGGGACACATTGAACACCAGTCGCCTGGGCGGACAACAGAATGCGCTCGACTATCCCCGGAACAGTGCCCGCCATCGTTTCGTCGTGAAGATCGTCGTAGGCCGGCTTCCAGGATTCAAGGTCAAGTCCGAGCTCCGTCGCCACGTCACGAAAGAATGGATTGCCCGGCGTCCTGTGCACCAGCGTCGAGAACAGGTCAAAGCAGACCCCTCGGTAGATACTGATTTTGACTCCTCCTGTCACGAACGGCCTGTCTGGGGTATGGGTGAAAGTCACACCGACTGCAACGCACGACGGGGGGACAACTCCCTGGGCTTGCCGAGCGGTAGTTGACGCTGCTCGAAGAAGAGGTTCTGCTTGACCCAGTTCGAGCCCATGCGCTCGAAGATCACATCATGATCGGTTTGGACCCCCGCGTCGTTCGCAGCCAATTCATTGATCACCAGCTCGGCAAGATCGCAGTTGTCGGCGAGGCGGAGGCCACCGTGTTCGTCGACCGTGTACGGCGTGTCTTCCATGCCGAACCGCACGACGTCGACACCGCTGTCCGGCTGCGCCGCGTACGTCACCAGCCTGCGCAAGGCGCAGGCCACCTGCCCGCGACGGGTGCCGACGTCCAGCGGCACGAGATGCTCGGCGGCCTGGCCCGGCAGCACCGCGGCACCGACGGTGATGGTGACATGACGCTTTTTCACACCTGGGTCGGCAAGGTCGTACTCCAATCGCCTCGCGGAATCCACCACGCGCTTGAACTCGGTGTAACTTTTGGGGAAGGGGAGGCGCGGAGAGAAGCCGAAAAGCAGCGTGATGTTCAGCTGCCCGCTGCCGCCGAGTCTCATCTCGGGGTGCTCGACCGCGTACCGGGTCAGCGCATAACTCCGAGGAAACTGAACCCATTCCACCTCATGGAATAGACCCATCCTTTGCCGGGCCTGTATCGCGTTCCGGTACACCTCGAATTGAATGAGCGGGGAGGTCCGACCATAGTTCGCCCCGTTGCTCGTGGAGTAGGTTTCGAGATCCGTAGTGGCGAGCCGCTCTGACGGTACATAGTCGGCGACTACCTTGCTGAATCCCTCGCTGTCGATGAAGTCGAGAGTCAGATCGCCGTACTGTCGTTCCACCTCGCATATCAGCTGGAGCTCAACAGCGGCCTGGAGGGTGACGAAGTGTGCACCGCCGAGATGCAGTGGCATGCTGCTCTGGCTGATACGCTCCCACTCACCGAATCGCTGGATGCTTTCCCTTACCTCCGGGCCGTTCCGGCTCGCCCCGAAACTGATTAGCATGTCCTTGCATCTA
This sequence comes from Streptomyces sp. NPDC029296, assembly GCF_055569255.1. Lineage (NCBI taxonomy): Bacteria > Bacillati > Actinomycetota > Actinomycetes > Kitasatosporales > Streptomycetaceae > Streptomyces > Streptomyces sp. NPDC029296. Next base: position 42,666 of record NZ_JBVHXT010000031.1, on the reverse strand, counting down.
CGCTGCAGTGGCCGACTTATCTCCTGATATATTTCGTTGCTGGTGGACTGCTCGCGCGTTCTGGGATTTCGCGCATGGTAGTGATAGTAACGGCATCCCATTCCGTAGAGAGCTTCGGCTTCCGCAATCAGTGCCAGTGGTGAACTCTTGATGGTTTCACCGGTGCTGATCTGGTCGAGAAGAACGTCACCGGTCTTGCGGTGATTGCCTGGGGTGAACTTGGCGCCAGTCGATGCGCAGCCAAGGATTAGGGTTTTTTCGCCTTTCACCTTCTACTTCTCCCCAAATTATTCTGAGGCCGATTGCGCCACTGGTTCTTCTCGAGACCAGCCATGCAAGGCAGTGGAAGTCAGTGCATCGTCCACAATTCTCGCCATCTCGCAAACCGTGACGCTGTCTGGACATGCGATCTCGAGCGCCGCAACGGCATCCGTACAGCGGAGCAAAGTGAAGGACCATTGCGTGGGCAAGCTGGCTATAAGGCGCACTGCAGCCGTCTCGGGCGCCATCCCGGCACGCCCTCGGATCTGAACTCGGTGCGTGATGGCCATGGACTGTCCCCCCATTGATCAATATTGGGGCACCATCGCACCTGGCGTAACGACTGGAGTCGATCAGTAAAACGTCAGGTAGCCCGGTGTGATACTTGCATCATCCCCAATCATTGACATCGGAATGCTCGACGGGAGCGGCCTGTATGGAGGAAGGGGCTGTGGAAGCATCCGCTCGCGCCGAACTTGTGCTGTTCAGCGTGAGAACTGCAACGCCGAGCATTGAGCCGACGACTAAGCGAACCACATTGTTCGTGAGTGCGGCCTTTGCGTCACCGAAAACAGCGTTTCGCATGATGGTCCCCCGTTCGATCCGATGCTGACTGCCACTACCTGGTGGCGAGATAACTCTGCCGCCAATCAGGCTGGCGATCGATGGGGTCCCGACTCATCATCCTGCATTCCCTGACAGCCACTTGCTGCATGCACGGATGAGAAGCCGGTCGCGCGGTGAGGGCGGCTGGCATTCCTGGCCGACGTTAGTTATGTTCAAATATTGGACTAAAAGGTCGGTCCGATGGTGGCTTGAAAACGGCCAGCCCAGGCTGAAAGAGGCGTCAGATGATGTCACGCAGCTGCTGGTTCAGACCGAGATGATCTTTCCTTGACGGGCGTGATCAGGCGCCGGAGCTCTCGTGGACGGGGCCGTTCACCGGGCTGAGCCCACGGCTGTCCGGACAACCGATCACCGCGCTGTGCCGCGCGGGGGCCGACCAGGTCGGCAAGGGCCGGCCGTGGTCCCTCCCGCTGGAGGGCTCGCCCCGCTGTTCGGCATCTCGAAGTCCACGGCTGGCCGGATCGTCGACCACCTGGACCGCCTCTCACACTCAAAGTGCCCGAGAAGGCGAGCGGCTCGGCCGGAACGTCGTAGATCATTCATGGGTCAACATCTACGCTGGGAAAAAAGATCAGTGGCCGGCGGGCTGTGGAGGTAAGTTGATCTTTTGAGCCTCGTCCCAGACCTTTACCTGGCTCGCGAGGGCCCTCGCGCGACGTAAGGAGGAACGATGTCACAAGCCAGTCTGCGGTTCCTGGACGTCGATCCGGATGACGAGGAGGCCTACCGGCTCCTCCTCCGCCGTGGAGGCTTCAAGGGAACGGAGCTGGTTCGACAGTTGACGGGCGCCACACGCCCCGAAGAGGCCACGCTGGACCCTGGAGTCATCCGCCACCGGCTGACCGACCTGGGGCTGGCCACCGAAACGCCGGGCGGGTTACTGGCGCCCGTGTCACCGGCCAAGGCGATCGAAGGGCTGGTGGAACGCAAAGTGGGCCGACTCCGGGACCAGTTAGAGGAGGAGGTCATCCGTAGCAGGATCGTCGATTCGCTGCTGGCCGAGCACGAGAAGTCCATAGCCGGTGACGCTGACCCGGCGAATCCCACCTCCAACGGTCAGACCCAGCACATCGAGGGCATGGCTGCGGTACGGGCAGTCATCGATGAACTCACCTTCTTCACCCGAACCGAGAATCTGACGACCACTCCGACGGGGATACTCAGCCAGGAGAACATCGCTAACGCACGTCTGATGGATGCGCGGATCCTCCGCCGCGGAGTGCACATGCGAACCATTCTGGCGTCGCCCGCGCTCGACGATCCCGCCACGATGGCCTACCTGCGGGAACTGACCTCTAAAGGTGCGCATGTGCGAATATCGTATGCGCCCATTGAGCGCCTGATCATCTGTGATCGTGTCGCCGCACTCACCCCCATCGACCCCAGCCAGACATCCAAGGGCGCGATTCTCACCCGAGATCTGGGATTGGTGGCTGCCCTCGTCTCGCTCTTCGAGCGCATGTGGCAGACAGCGCACGACCTGCCGACGTCGGACGATGGCGAGGTCGAAGCAGATGATTTCGCCAGCGACTACGAGCGGCAAGTCCTACGGTCGCTCCGCACGGCTGAGAAAGACGAGATCGGCGCACGTGAGCTGGGCATCGCAGTCCGCACGTACCGCAAGCATGTGGCCTCGATCATGCAGCGCCTCGGCGCGACCAATCGCTTCCAGGCAGCCCTGCTGGCTCGTGAACGCGGATGGATCTGACACGGCAGCTGTAGATCCGGTGCCGTCGTCGGCAAACGACACTGATGCGTACACTTCCGAGCTTGGTCGGGCGGATGAGGGCCGTCTGGACGACGAAGTCCTCGTCGTCGGAACCGAGCAGGCGGGGGCGGCCTCGCGCGCACGGTGTCCCAGGCTCACCTCGCCGGGTTGATCCGCGCCCTGTCGATGCTCGCCTTGGTGCGCCGCACACCTTGACGCTGCCCGGCCGCGGCGAGCCGCCCCGGCCCCTACTGGAACATGCCGAGGTGTCTCCGCCGGTCGAGGTGGAACGTCCGTGAGGACAGCCGAAGGCGGACGGGCAGCGGAGAGAGCCCTCCCTCCTCCTCACCACGCGGTTCGGCGACGCCGCGGTCAACAGGTGGAACACCTGCACGTGGATACCGGCGCCGGCCAGGGCCGGCGCCGTTCCGGCGCGCCCTCAGGAGGCGAAGCGGTGGCAGTGGGCGGCGCCGAAGGACGGCTTCCACGTGCTGCGGCACACCTCCGCCTTGATCATGCTGGAGGCGGGGGAGCCCGTGGTCACGCCGGTGCGGCGGCTCGGGCTCTCCTCCTCGGCCGTAACGCTCGGTTACTATGCTCACTTCATGCCGGAGGCCGGAAACAGGGGGCGTACCGCCATCGACGGACTGCTGGGGAGACGATGCTGAGAGAAGTCGCCGCGACTCGCTACATCGAGCCCCTGCGCTCCGGCGGCTCCGTCCCCGGAGTCGTCGAGGCGGATGATCTCGGTACGTATGTCGTGAAGTTCACCGGTTCCGCGCAGGGGCACAAGGCGCTGGTGGCCGAGGTCGTCGTCGGGGAGCTGGCCCGCGCGCTCGGCCTGCGCTTTCCCGAGCTGGTGCTGGTCCACTTCGACCCCGCCGTCGCCGCCGCCGAGCCGCACCAGGAGGTGCGCGAGCTGCACGGCGCGAGCGCGGGCGTGAACCTCGGGATGGACTATCTGCCGGGTGCCCGGGACCTCACCCCGGAGATCGCCCGGACCTTCCCGGTGGACCCGCTGGAGGCGGGCCGGATCGTCTGGCTGGACGCGCTGACCGTCAACGTCGACCGTACGGTCCACAGCTCCAACCTGATGGTGTGGCCCACCCTCGGCACCGCGCCGGCCCGGCTGTGGCTCATCGACCACGGCGCCGCCCTCGTCTTCCACCACCGCTGGGACACCACGGCCCCGGGCAGGCGCTACGACTTCCGGCACCACGCCCTCGGCCACTACGGCCCCGATGTGCGCGCCGCCGACGCCGAGCTGGCACCCCGGGTGACCGAGGAGCTGCTGCGCTCGATCGTCGCCGAGGTGCCGGACGCCTGGCTCGCCGAGGACGCCGGGTTCGCCACGCCCGACGACGTCCGGGACGCCTACGTCGGCTATCTGCTGGAGAGGGTCCGGCTCTCGGCCGAGTGGCTGCCCACCGACTTCCCGAGCCGCGAGGAGCTGGCGGCCGAGGAGGCCGTCCGCGCGGCCCGGACCCGGGCGGGCCGCCCGGACTGGCTGAAGCGGGTCCCCGACCTGCACGGCAAGCCGGCGGCGGAGCAGGACTGGTCGGCGCACCTGGGCTGAGCCGGGAGACGGCCGAGGGGCCCGGGGAATCCCCCGGGCCCCTCGGAGCGGGCGGCGGTCAGCCGCGCAGCCGCTCGTACGCCGGCAGGGTGAGGAAGTCGGCGTAGTCCTCGTCCAGGGACACCTGGAGCAGCAGGTCGTGCGCCTCCTGCCAGTGGCCGGCCGCGAAGGCCTCCTCGCCGATCTCCTCGCGGATGGCGTCGAGTTCCTCGGCGGCGACCTTGCGGGCCAGCTCCGGGGTGGCCTTCTCGCCGTTGCCGAACTCGACCCCGGCGTTGATCCACTGCCAGATCTGCGAGCGGGAGATCTCGGCGGTGGCCGCGTCCTCCATCAGGTTGAAGATGGCGACCGCGCCCAGCCCGCGCAGCCAGGCCTCGATGTAACGGATGCCGACCTGGACGGCGTTGACCAGACCCTCGTACGTCGGCTCGGCGTCGAGCGAGTCGACGGCGATGAGGTCGGCCGCCTCGACGTGGACGTCCTCGCGCAGCCGGTCCTTCTGGTTCGGCCGGTCGCCGAGGACCTTGTCGAAGGACTCCATCGCGATGGGCACCAGGTCGGGGTGGGCGACCCAGGAGCCGTCGAAACCGTCGTTCGCCTCGCGGTCCTTGTCGGCGCGGACCTTCTCGAAGGCGACCTTGTTGACCTCCGCGTCCTTGCGGGACGGGATGAAGGCCGCCATGCCGCCGATGGCGTGCGCGCCGCGCTTGTGGCAGGTGTGGACCAGCAGTTCGGTGTAGGCCCGCATGAACGGGGCGGTCATCGTCACCGCGTTGCGGTCCGGCAGGACGAACTTGGCGCCGCCGTCACGGAAGTTCTTCACGATGGAGAACAGGTAGTCCCAGCGGCCGGCGTTCAGCCCGGAGGCGTGGTCGCGGAGTTCGTAGAGGATCTCCTCCATCTCGTACGCCGCCGTGATGGTCTCGATCAGGACGGTGGCGCGGATGGTGCCCTGCGGGATGCCGACGTGGTCCTGGGCGAAGACGAACACCTCGTTCCACAGCCGGGCTTCGAGGTGCGACTCGGTCTTGGGCAGGTAGAAGTACGGGCCCTTGCCGAGGTCGAGCAGCCGCTGGGCGTTGTGGAAGAAGTACAGGCCGAAGTCGACGAGGGCACCGGGGACCGGCGTGCCGTCGGCGTCGACGAGGTGCCGTTCGTTCAGGTGCCAGCCGCGCGGGCGCATGACGACGGTCGCCAGTTCCTCGTTCGGCCGCAGGGCGTACGACTTGCCGGTGCGCTCGTCGGTGAAGTCGATGCTGCGGGTGTAGGCGTCGATCAGGTTGAGCTGGCCGAGGACGACGTTCTCCCAGGTGGGCGCGGAGGCGTCCTCGAAGTCGGCGAGCCAGACCCGCGCGCCCGAGTTGAGCGCGTTGATGGTCATCTTCCGGTCGGTGGGCCCGGTGATCTCGACACGCCGGTCGTTCAGCGCGGCCGGGGCCGGGGCGACCCGCCAGGAGTCGTCCGCGCGGACGGCGGCCGTCTCCGGCAGGAAGTCGAGCGTGGAGGTGCGGGCGATCTCGGCGCGGCGCTCGGCCCGGCGGGCGAGGAGTTCGTCACGGCGCGGGGTGAACCGCCGGTGCAGCTCCGCCACGAAGGCGAGCGCCGCGTCGGTGAGGACCTCCTCCTGCCGGGGCAGGGGCTCGGCGTCGACGATGGCCAGCGGGGACGGCGCTGGTGCGGACATGAGCTGTCACTTCCTTCAGCGGTGGCACCGGGTGCCAAGTGGCACGAATAGGGCAGACAGCGCCCACTGTGCGGTCGGACGCTTCTGAACAGTGGATAATAGTTTCCTCATCGTGGAACTTCAATGGTGTGTTGACGTCGAGATTCTCTGAGTCGAGGCAAGGTGGCGCTCGGTGCCACCCCGTTCACTCAAGGTGGCCCAGGTCCGCCTCCGTGTCGATGTCGTACGGCTCGGCCACGTCCGCGCACTCCACCAGCCGGATCTCCGCCCGGTGCGCCCGGAGATACGCCCGCGCCCCCCGGTCGCCGGTGGCCGTCTCGGCGATGCCCGCCCAGTGCGCCGCGCCGAACAGCACCGGGTGCCCGCGTACCCCGTCGTAGGCGGCCGAGACCAGCGACCGCTCGTCCCGGTACGCGCCCAGCACCCGGGCCACCGCGTCCGGCCCGATGCCGGGCTGGTCGACCAGGCAGGCCAGGGCCGCCCGCGTCCCCGTGCCGGCGAGCGACGCCAGCCCCGCGCGCAGCGAGGAGCCCATGCCCTCGGCCCAGTCCGGGTTGTCCACCAGCACGCAGCCGCCCAGCGCGGCGCGGGCCCGCACCTCGTCGGCCGCCGCGCCCAGCACCACGTGGATCCGCTCGCACCCGGCCGCGCGCAGCACCCCCACCGCGTGCTCGACCAGGGGGCGCCCCCGGTGTGTCAGCAGTGCCTTGGGGCGTCCGCCGAGCCGTCTGCCGCCGCCGGCGGCGAGCAGCAGGCCCGCGATCTCCCCGTGGGATTCCCGGTTTTCCGTCATGGGTCCTGCATACCCGACGGCGGCGGGATCCGGCCGTGTGCGCGGCGACGGCGCCGTTGGGCTGAATTTCGGTCCGCGCTGTGGCGCGCGGGATCACAGGTGGCGTTTACTGGCCCGCGCACAAGGGCGTGCCGACGGGGAGGGCTGCGTTGCGGAGCTTGGGGCAGAGGCCGGTGACCGGCATCGACGAGGATCCGAGAGTGGCGGAACTGCGTACCGCCGTGTCCCGGCTGCGCCGCCAACTCGCGGTGTTACGGGTGGACTTCCCCGACCGGCCGATAGCCGAGGAGGAACTGGCCGCCCTGGCCACGATGGCCGCCGGGGGCGTCCCGGAGATCCCGCGGCTGCGCGCCTCGCTGCTGCTCGTCGCCGGCGCGATCGGCTCGATGAGCGCGCTGACCAGGGGTCTGGCCCAGGTACGCGCCGCCGTCGACCTGTTCGGCGAGCCACCGCGGGCCTAGCCGCCCGTCGACAGGAGCGTTCCGGGGCGCGCGGTCGGCCGCTGGCTGGTTGTGGTCGGCACCGGCCGGGGCGTGGCCGGCCTGACGCGGACAGTCACCCCAGGGCGAAAACCGCTGCCGGGGTGGCCGGTTCCACGAACACCGGTCCGCGTCCGGCACCGATGCCGGCGCCCCGGCCGGCGCGACGGCGCGGTCCGGGGCCGTCGGTGGCGTCGTGGGCGGGCGGGCGACGGGCGGATCCCCGCCCGGCACCCTGTCCGCGCGCTCCCGGCGAGCGGAGGGGTACGGCTGCTCGGCCGGAACAAGGAGGACGGCCCGGAAGCCGGGCCCCTCAGCCCTGGTTCTGGCTGGCCAGGGCGGCGGAGAGTTCGGTGGCGATCTGCTGGAGCACCGGCACGATCTTCTCCGTGGCCGTCTCCGTGACCCGGCCGGCCGGCCCGGAGATGGAGATGGCCGCCGCTGTGGGGGAGTCGGGCACGGACACCGCGAGGCAGCGCACCCCGATCTCCTGCTCGTTGTCGTCCACGGCGTACCCCAGCTGCCGTACCTCCTCCAGCGCCGCGAGGAACCCGTCCGGCGTGGTGATGGTCTTCTCGGTGGCCGCGGGCATGCCGGTGCGGGCCAGCAGCGCCCGCACCTCGTCGTCCGGGACCCCGGCGAGCAGCGCCTTGCCGACGCCGGTGGAGTGCGGCAGGACCCGCCGGCCCACCTCGGTGAACATCCGCATCGAGTGCTTCGACGGCACCTGGGCGACGTACACGATCTCGTCGCCGTCGAGCAGCGCCATGTTGGCCGTCTCGCCGGTCTCCTCCACCAGCCGGGCCAGATACGGCCGCGCCCAGGTGCCGAGCAGCCGGGACGCGGACTCGCCGAGGCGGATCAGGCGGGGGCCGAGCGCGTACCGCCGGTTGGCCTGCTGGCGCACGTAGCCGCAGGCGACCAGCGTGCGCATCAGCCGGTGGATGGTCGGCAGCGGCAGGCCGCTGGCCGCGGACAGCTCGCTCAGGCCCACCTCGCCGCCCGCGTCCGCCATCCGCTCGAGCAGGTCGAAGGCGCGCTCCAGGGACTGCACCCCGCCTGCGGCGGAGGGCTTGGCGGAGTCGGTGGTGCTGGCGCTGGACGTCGGCACGGCGCGTTCCTTTCGGGACTGGCGGGAGAGCAGAAGCCTACCCGGCAGTCGGTTGACTCCCCGCTTGTACATAGCTACGTTCTGCTTGCTGGAATTCTAATTCCGCTTTGTGGAAACGTCTAGAGCGGGTGTCGCCCTCGTGCTGCCCCGAAGTGTGCCTCTTGACGACGGAGTAGCGGGAGTGAAGACTCCTTCAACAGAACGTTGAAATCCGTTACGTGGGTGTAAATCCCGTTTCCTGGACGTAAAGACGGCGGTATAGAGAGGGGTTCGGGTGTCCGACGCTGAACTGGTGCTGCGCTCGACGCGTGTGATCACTCCGGACGGGACGCGGGCCGCCACGGTCACCGTCTCCGGCGGGAAGATCACGGCCGTCCTGCCGTACGACGCCGAGGTTCCGGCCGCGGCCCGGCTGGAGGACGTCGGCGACCACGTGCTGCTGCCCGGCCTGGTCGACACCCACGTACACGTCAACGACCCGGGCCGCACCGAGTGGGAGGGCTTCTGGACCGCCACCCGCGCAGCGGCGGCCGGCGGCATCACCACCCTGATCGACATGCCGCTCAACTCCCTGCCGCCCACGACCACGGTCGAGCACCTGCGGATCAAGCAGGACGTGGCCCGGGACAAGGCCCACATCGACGTCGGCTTCTGGGGCGGCGCCCTGCCCGACAACGTCAAGGACCTGCGCCCGCTGCACGACGCCGGCGTCTTCGGCTTCAAGGCCTTCCTCTCCCCGTCCGGCGTGGACGAGTTCCCGCACCTCGACCAGGACCAGCTCACCCGGTCGATGGCCGAGATCGCCGGGTTCGACGGGCTGCTCATCGTGCACGCCGAGGACCCGCACCACCTGGCCGGCGCCCCCCAGCACGGCGGCCCGAAGTACGCCGACTTCCTCGCCTCCCGCCCGCGCGACGCCGAGGACACCGCCATCGCGAATCTCATCGCGCAGGCCCGGCGCCTGAACGCCCGCGTGCACGTGCTGCACCTGTCCTCCGCCGACGCCCTGCCGCTGATCCGCGCCGCCCGCGCCGAGGGCGTGCGCGTCACGGTGGAGACCTGCCCGCACTACCTCACCCTGACCGCCGAGGAAGTCCCCGACGGCGCCAGCGAGTTCAAGTGCTGCCCGCCCATCCGCGAGTCCGCCAACCAGGACCTGCTGTGGCAGGCCCTCGCCGACGGCACCATCGACTGCGTCGTCACCGACCACTCGCCCTCCACCGCCGACCTGAAGACCGACGACTTCGCCACCGCCTGGGGCGGCATCGCCGGCCTCCAGGTGAGCCTGCCGGCGGTGTGGACCGAGGCCCGCAAGCGCGGGTACACCCTGGAGGACGTCGTCCGCTGGATGTCCGCCCGGACCGCGGACCTGGCCGGCCTGACGCAGAAGGGGGCCATCGAGGCCGGCCGCGACGCCGACTTCGCCGTCCTCGCCCCCGACGAGACCTTCACCGTCGACCCGGCCGGCCTCCAGCACCGCAACCGGGTCACCGCCTACGCCGGCAAGACCCTGTCCGGCGTCGTCAAGTCCACCTGGCTGCGCGGCGAACGCATCGTCGCCGACGGCGAGTTCACCGAGCCGAAGGGCACGCTGCTGAGCCGCACCCGCTGAAACCCACCCACCTTGCCCCGAAAGGAAGAACTGATCACCGTGACGGCGACACCCAGCTTCACCGGCGACGCGAACCCCTACGGAGGCGGCGACCCGTACGCGGACTACCGCACCGCCGACTTCCCCTTCACCCAGTACGCCAACCTCGCCGACCGGCAGCTCGGTGCCGGTGTCATCGCCGCCAACGACGAGTTCTTCGCCCAGCGGGAGAACCTGCTGGTGCCCGAGCGGGCCGAGTTCGACCCCGAGCACTTCGGCCACAAGGGCAAGGTCATGGACGGCTGGGAGACCCGCCGCCGGCGCGGTGTCTCCGCCGAGCACCCCTGGCCCACCGCCGAGGACCACGACTGGGCGCTGGTCCGGCTCGGCGCGCCCGGGGTGATCCGCGGCATCGTCGTCGACACCGCCCACTTCCGCGGCAACTACCCGCAGGCCGTCTCCGTCGAGGGCGCCTGCGTACCCGGCTCGCCCTCGCCCGGGGAACTGCTCGGCGCCGACGTGAAGTGGACCACCCTCGTCCCGCGCACCCCGGTCGGCGGCCACGCGGCCAACGGCTTCGAGGTCACCGCCGAGCAGCGCTTCACCCACCTGCGGGTCAACCAGCACCCCGACGGCGGCATCGCCCGGCTGCGGGTGTACGGCGAGGTCGTCCCGGACCCCGAGTGGCTGGCGGCCCTCGGCACCTTCGACGTGGTCGCGCTGGAGAACGGCGGCCGCGTCGAGGACGCCTCCAACCTCTTCTACTCCCCGGCCACCAACACCATCCAGCCGGGCCGCTCCCGCAAGATGGACGACGGCTGGGAGACCCGCCGCCGCCGCGACCAGGGCAACGACTGGATCAGCTACCGGCTCGTCGCCCAGTCCGCCGTCCGCGCCGTGGAGATCGACACCGCCTACCTGAAGGGCAACAGCGCCGGCTGGGCGTCGGTGTCCGTCCGGGACGGCGAGGACGGCGAGTGGACCGAGGTCCTGCCGCGCACCCGGCTCCAGCCCGACACCAACCACCGCTTCGTCCTGCCCGAGGCGGCCGTCGGCACGCACGCGCGGATCGACATCTTCCCCGACGGCGGCATCTCCCGGCTGCGCCTGTTCGGCTCCCTGACCGAGCGGGGCGCGAGCGCGCTCGCCGCCCGCCACCAGGAACTGGGCGGCTGATCCCCCGCCCGCACGCTCGCGCGGGGTGCCCCGGCCGGACAGCACCGGGGCACCCCGCGCGTCACCCGCACGGCCCCTCCTGCCGCCGGTGCGGAACTCTTCCGTCCGTCTGACGCGTTGTCCCTCACGTGACACTTCAGCAAGAGATCGTCGGCAACGCCATGCAGATGGCGGTCGTCAGCCTGCGCCCCGGCCAGACCGTGTACTGCGAGGCCGGGAAGTTCCTGTTCAAGACGGCGAACGTGACCATGGAGACCCGGTTGTCCGGCCCTTCCGGCGGCGGCGGACAGCAGCAGGGCGGCTCCGGCGGCATGGGCGGACTGCTGCGCCAGGCCATGGGCACCGCCATGCAGGTCGGGCAGCGCATGCTCGCCGGCGAGTCGCTGGCCTTCCAGTACTTCACCGCCCAGGGCGGCGAGGGCACGGTCGGTTTCGCGGGCGTGCTGCCCGGGGAGATGCGGGCCCTGGAACTGGACGGCACGCGCGCGTGGTTCGCCGAGAAGGACGCCTTCGTGGCCGCCGAGTCCAGCGTCGAGTTCGGCATCGCCTTCGCCGGCGGGCGCACCGGCACGAGCGGCGGCGAGGGCTTCGTCCTGGAGAGGTTCACCGGGCGGGGCACGGTGATCATCGCCGGCGCCGGCAACTTCATCGACCTGAACCCGGCCGACTTCGGCGGCCGCATCGAGGTCGACACCGGCTGTGTGGTCGCCTTCGAGGAGGGCATCCAGTACGGCGTCCAGCGCGTCGGCGGCCTCAACCGCCAGGGGATCATGAACGCCGTCTTCGGCGGCGAGGGCCTGTCCCTGGCCACCCTGGAGGGCAACGGCCGGGTGATCCTCCAGTCCCTCACCATCGAGGGCCTGGCCAACGCGCTGAAGAAGGCCCAGGGCGGGGACAAGCAGGGCCCGACCGGCGGGCTGTTCTCCACCCACGCCGGCTGACCGGGATCCGCCGCGAAGACCGAGGCCCGGCCGGAGCGGGCCGGGCCTCGGGGGTGCTGCGCCGTTCCTCGGGCCGGGCCCCCGGGGGAGGGGCTCAGCAGCCGTAGTCGATCAGGTCGAACGAGGCGTAGTGGTCCGCCGTGTAGTAGTCCTCCCGGTACTTCTCACCGGTGACGATGCGCCGCGCACCGCGGGTGGAGGAGCCGGGAGTGATCACGGTGTACTCGTGGTAGTAGCCGGCCGTGTGGCCGGGCAGGACGCCTTCCCGGTTCTGGAAGACGCTCCCGTCCTGGGAGTACGGATACGGACCGCCCTGTTCGATCAGCTCCAGGGTGTCGTACGCCTGGGCGGGAAGATCTCCGTAACAGACGCTGCCGACCGACTGTGCCGCGGCGTCCGCCGTGGTGGCCGTGACGGTGCCGCCCACCAGGAGGGCGGACAGGAGGGCGGCTGCCGTGCCGATGCGCGTGGCGCGTGGGGGGAATCTCATGCCCTCATGATGACGCGCGTAGATCATGGCATGTCAATGTCAAGCACGGAGAGTTTCCCGGTACGTCCGGGGATTTTTCCGGGGGTTGACCTACGGCCGTTTCCGGCTGTCCGCCGCGGCCCACAGCGCGAGCGCGAGCACCACGAGCGCGACGCTCGCGTAGACCTCGTGACCGTCGAGGAAGCCGAGGCGCTGCACCAGGCCCACCCGCCAGCCGGTGAACTCGTGCACCAGGCCCATGACGCCCTGCACCAGCGCGATGAATCCGAGAAGTTCCAGTAGCTGTTTCACCCGGCGACTCTCGCCCGGCGGCCTCCCCCCGCGCATCGGCCGCGCGGCGAGCGTCCGCCGCCGAAGGACCGCCTCCCGCCCCGGCGGGCCGCGCCGGAAGTCTCCCGGCGGTGCGACTTTGGTCGACCGGCGCCGGTCGCGAGGTCGCCGATCCCCGGCACGGGGCGGCGGCGGGACCCCGACCGTGCGTAGATTTGCCGACCGTGAGCGACGACGAGCGGGCGCGGGCGCCGAGAGACTTCACGGGGCGCCGGTGGCTGTTCCCGTCCGCGCTGGTCCACGAACTGGATCCGGACGCCGGGTCCCCGGGCCGACGGCCACGGCGCACCGCGCGCGACTGGGTCGTCGACTTCTCCTGCTTCCTCCTGGCCGTCCTCACCGGCCTGGCGGCGGCCCGGTCGGTGGCCGAGGAGACCGGCCTGCCGCACTCCCTCGCCGTCCTCGACCAGGTGCTGGGCGCCCTGTCCTGCGGCGCGCTCTGGCTGCGCCGCCGGTGGCCGGTCGGGCTCGCCGTCGCGATGGTCTCGGTCGGACTGCTGTCCAACACCTCGGGCGGCGCGGGGATGGTCGCCCTGTTCACGCTCGCCGTGCACCGGCCCTTCCGGTACGTCGCCTGGATCGGCGGCGCCGGCCTCGCCCTGGCCCCGCTCCTGTACTGGATACGGCCCGACCCCGATCTGTCCTACGCCGGCGTCGTCGCCTTCGCCACGCTGCTCACCGTGTCGATCACCGGCTGGGGCATGTTCGTCCGCTCCAAGCGGATGCTGATGCTCAGCCTGCGGGACCGGGCGCACCGGGCGGAGACCGAGGCCCGGCTGCGCGCCGAGCAGGCCCAGCGGCTGGCCCGGGAGGCCATCGCCCGCGAGATGCACGACGTGCTCGCCCACCGGCTCACCCTGCTCAGCGTGCACGCGGGCGCGCTGGAGTTCCGGCCGGACGCGCCCCGCGAGGAGATCGCGCGGGCCGCCGGGGTGATCCGGGAAAGCGCCCACGAGGCCCTGCAGGACCTGCGCGAGATCATCGGCGTGCTGCGGGCCGGCGACTCCGAGGAGCCTTCCGGCGGGCGACCCCAGCCGACGCTGGCCGCGCTGGACGCCCTGGTCGCCGAGTGCCGCGAGGCCGGGATGAAGGTGACCCTCGACCACCGCGTCGCCGATCCCGCCGCCGTCCCCGCCTCCGTCGGCCGCACCGCCTACCGCATCGCCCAGGAGGCCCTGACCAACGCCCGCAAGCACGCCCCCGGCACGGAGGTCACGGTCCATCTGACCGGCACCCCCGGCGAGGGCCTGACGGTGACCGTCACCCACCCGGCACCGCCCGCCGAGGTCCCGCCCGTCCCCGGCTCCGGGCAGGGCCTGATCGGCCTCACGGAACGGGCCACCCTGGCGGGCGGCCACCTGCGGCACGGCGCCCGGCCCGACGGCGGCTTCGAGGTACGGGGGTGGCTGCCGTGGCCGCGGGCGTGAGGGGCGCCGTAGGCGGCTCCGGCGTCGTCCGTGCGCGAGCCGGGCGGAGGCGCGTGCCGCGTCCCGGTACGGACACCGGCCGGGGCCCTGTCGGCGCCCGGCGTCGGCGGGACGACGGGCACGGCACCCGACCCCGCACGGTTGCGTTCCACCGCCTGACGCCTGACGCCTGACGCCTGACGCCTGACGCCTGACGCCTGGTCCGCCTGATCGGCCGGCGCGCCTCGCCCGCTCGGCCGCCCCGCCCCGTAGCGCCCCCTCGCCACCCCTCAGCCCGCCCCCACCACCGACCGTTCCGCCGCCCCCGGTCCGCCGGGCGTGATTTCGTAACCCCATGACTGCGACGCCGATCAGACTTCTCCTTGTCGACGACGACCCCCTCGTCCGTGCCGGGCTGGCGCTGATGATCGGTGGGGCCGGGGACATCGAGGTCGTCGGGGAGGCCGCCGACGGCGGGGAGGCCGAGGAACTGGTGCGGCGGACCCGGCCGGACGTCGTCCTCATGGACATCCGGATGCCGGCGGTGGACGGGATCACCGCGACCCGACGGCTGCGCGCGCGGCCGGACGCGCCGCAGGTCGTGGTGCTCACCACCTTCCACGCCGACGAACAGGTCCTGCACGCGATGCGCGCCGGCGCCGCCGGCTTCGTGCTGAAGGACACCCCGCCCGCCGAGATCGTCGACGCCGTGCGCCGGGTCGCCGCCGGCGACCCGGTCCTGTCGCCCGCGGTCACCCGGCAGCTGATGCGGCACGCGGCCGGCTCCGCCGCCGACGCCCGGCGGACCCGGGCGCGCGAACGGCTCGCCGTCCTCAACGACCGCGAACGCGAGGTCGCCGTCGCCGTCGGACGCGGGCTCGCCAACGCGCGGATCGCCGCCGGACTCTTCCTCAGCGTGGCCACCGTCAAGGCGCACGTCTCCCGTGTGCTCGCCAAGCTCGGTCTCGACAATCGGGTGCAGATCGCGCTGCTGGTCTACGACGCGGGGCTGCTGGACGGCGACGGCGGCGAGGGACTCCAGGACGGCGACGGGACCCAGAGCCGGAGCCGGACCGCACGGCCCCGGCGGTCGCGGTGAGGGGACCCCCGGGGGAGCGCCCCGTGAAGGCCTCGGGAGCCGCCGAAACCGACCGGCCCCGAATATGTCCGGACAACCTGACGACACGACTTCCCGTCCATCAGGTGCGGGACTACGCTCGGCCCCGTGCCGAAACCAGATGTGGACCCCTCCGTGGCGCTCGACCTCCGCGTGGACCGTAGCTCCCCGGTGCCGTTGTACTTCCAGCTCTCCCAGCAGCTGGAGTCCGCCATCGAACACGGCAGCCTCACCCCGGGCAGCCTGCTGGGCAACGAGATCGAGCTGGCCGCGCGGCTCGGGCTGTCCCGGCCGACCGTCCGCCAGGCCATCCAGTCCCTCGTCGACAAGGGGCTCCTCGTCCGGCGCCGGGGCGTGGGCACCCAGGTCGTGCACAGCCAGGTCAAGCGCCCGCTGGAACTGAGCAGCCTCTACGACGACCTGGAGGCGGCCGGCCAGCGCCCCGCCACCAGGGTGCTGGTGAACACGGTCGTACCGGCCCCCGCCGAGGTCGCCGCCGCGCTCGGCGTTCCCGAGGGCGGCGAGGTGCACCGCGTCGAGCGGCTCCGCCTCGCCCACGGCGAACCCATCGCCTATCTGGTCAACCACCTCCCGCCCGGCCTGCTCGACCTGGACACCGTCCGGCTGGAGGCCACCGGCCTGTACCGGATGATGCGCTCCGCCGGGATCACCCTGCACAGCGCCCGCCAGTCCATCGGCGCCCGGGGTGCCACCGCCGCCGAGGCCGAGCGGCTGACCGAGGCCGAGGGCGCCCCGCTGCTGACGATGCGGCGCACCACGTACGACGACACCGGCCGCGCGGTGGAACTCGGCGACCACACCTACCGCCCGAGCCGCTACTCCTTCGAGTTCCAGCTCCTGGTGCGACCGTGAACACAGCCCGGCATTCTCTGCGATATACGGACAAAGAGGACGTTCCCCGGTCCCCGGTCGTGCCGGCCGCGTGCGGCATGTCCGATACTGAAGTGTTTGGGGCAGGTGAGTCACCGCCGGGACGCGCCCACGGTGAGGTCGCCCGCCCCTTATGTACGTCGGAGCAGAGCAAGAGCGGCAAGAAGGGCACGGCCTCGTGGCACGGTTTCGGACCTGGGTAGGCATAGCGCTGGCGGGGGCACTCTCCGTGTCCCTCGCGGCATGCAGCAGCACCGGAGGAAAGCGGGCGGAGGACGCCCGCAAGGCCGCCGCGGCCCAGGGCAGGGCGGCGGTGAACACCCCCCGCTGGACCTTCGCGATGATCACCCACTCGGGGGACGGCGACACCTTCTGGGACATCGTCCAGAGCGGCGCCAAGCAGGCCGCCGTCAAGGACAACATCAACTTCCTGTACTCCCACGACGACGAGGCCCAGCAGCAGGCCCAGCTGGTGGACGCGGCCGTGGACAAGAAGGTCGACGGCATCATCGTCACCCTCGCCAAGCCGGACGCCATGAAGGCCGCCGTGGCCCGCGCCGAGAAGGCCGGCATCCCGGTGATCACGGTGAACTCCGGCTCCGAGCAGTCCAAGGCCTTCGGCGCCCTCACCCACATCGGCCAGGACGAGACCGTCGCCGGCGAGGCCGTCGGCGACGAGCTGAACAAGCGCGGCAAGAAGAAGGCCCTGTGCGTGCTGCACGAGCAGGGCAACGTCGGCCACGAGCAGCGCTGCGACGGCGTCGCCAAGACCTTCCGCGGCACCCTGCGCAAGCTCTACGTCAACGGCACCAACATGCCCGACGTGCAGTCCGCCATCGGGGCCAAGCTCCAGGCCGACAAGTCCATCGACTCCGTCGTCACCCTCGGCGCGCCCTTCGCCGACACCGCCGTGAAGGCCCGGACGGACGCGGGCAGCAAGGCCGAGATCGACACCTTCGACCTCAACCCCAAGGTCGCGGCGGAGCTCGAGGACGGCACCCTCGGCTTCGCCGTGGACCAGCAGCCGTACCTCCAGGGCTACCAGGCCGTCGACCTGCTGTGGCTGTACAAGTACAACGCCGACGTCCTCGGCGGCGGCAAGCCGGTGCTGACCGGCCCGCAGATCGTCACCAAGGACCAGGCCGCCGAGCTGGCGGAGTACACCGAGCGGGGCACCCGATGAGCGCGGTCCTCGACGAGAAGCCGGCCGACGAGCGGCTGCTGCCCGGCTCCCCGCTGCGCAAGCTGCTCGCCCGCCCGGAGCTGGGCTCGGTCGTCGGCGCCCTCGCCGTCTTCGTCTTCTTCGCCTTCGTCGCCGACGGCTTCCTGCGCACCTCCAGCCTCAGCACGGTGCTGTACGCCTCGTCGACCATCGGCATCATGGCCGTACCCGTCGCCCTGCTGATGATCGGCGGCGAGTTCGATCTCTCGGCGGGCGTCATGGTGACGTCGTCCGCGCTGGTCTCCTCGATGTTCAGCTACCAGATGACGGCGAACACCTGGGTCGGCGTGGGCGTGTCCCTGCTGGTCACGCTGGCCATCGGCGCCTTCAACGGCTTCATGCTCACCCGCACCAAGCTGCCCAGCTTCATCATCACCCTCGGCACCTTCCTGATGCTGACCGGCATGAACCTCGGCTTCACCAAGCTGATCGACGACACGGTCTCCACCAAGACCATCGGCGACATGGAGGGCTTCGACAGCGCCCGCGCCGTCTTCGCCTCCACCCTCACCGTCGGCGGCGTCGACGTGAAGGTCACCATCCTGTGGTGGCTGGGCCTGGTCGTCCTCGCCTCCTGGATCCTGCTGCGCACCCGCCCCGGCAACTGGATCTTCGCCGTCGGCGGCAACGAGGAGGCGGCCCGCGCGGTCGGCGTCCCGGTCACCCGCACCAAGATCGGCCTCTACATGGGCGTCGCCTTCGGCGCCTGGATCTCCGGCCAGCACCTGCTCTTCTCCTTCGACGCCGTCCAGTCCGGCGAGGGCGTCGGCAACGAACTGATCTACATCATCGCGGCCGTCATCGGCGGCTGCCTGATCACCGGCGGCTACGGCAGCGCGATCGGCTCGGCCGTGGGCGCGCTGCTGTTCGGCATGACCAGCAAGGGCATCGTCTTCGCCGAGTGGAACCCCGACTGGTTCAAGTTCTTCCTCGGAGCGATGCTGCTCCTCGCGACCCTGCTCAACGCCTGGGTCCGCAAGCGCGCGGAGGCGACCGCATGACCCTTGTCGAACTGACCGACGTCAGCAAGCACTACGGCACCGTCCGCGCCCTGGAGGGCGTCTCCCTGGAGGTCCACGCGGGCCAGATCACCTGCGTCCTCGGCGACAACGGCGCGGGCAAGTCGACGCTGATCAAGATGATCGCGGGCCTGCACCGCCACGACGGCGGCACGCTGCGCATCGAGGGCGAGGAGACCACCCTCTCCTCCCCGCGCGAGGCCCTGGACCGGGGCATCGCCACGGTCTACCAGGACCTGGCCGTCGTCCCGCTCATGCCGGTCTGGCGCAACTTCTTCCTCGGTTCCGAGCCCCGCAAGGGCGCCGGACCCTTCAAGCGCATGGACATCGACCTGATGCGCCGCACCACCCGCGAGGCACTGCTGCGCATGGGCATCGACCTCAGGGACGTCGACCAGCCCATCGGGACCCTCTCCGGCGGCGAACGCCAGTGCGTCGCGATCGCCCGCGCGGTGCACTTCGGCGCGAAGGTCCTCGTCCTGGACGAGCCGACGGCCGCCCTGGGCGTCAAGCAGTCCGGTGTGGTCCTGAAATATGTGGCCGCGGCACGCGACGAGGGCCTGGGCGTCGTCCTGATCACCCACAACCCGCATCACGCGTACCTCGTGGGCGACCGGTTCGTGCTCCTGAGGAGGGGCACGATGGTGGGCAATTACACACGCGACGAGATCACCCTGGACGAGCTGACCAAGCAGATGGCGGGCGGAGCCGACCTGGACGCCCTGGTACACGAACTGCAGCGAGGCTGAGGACGCGGGGCCGCGCCGGCGTGCGGCCGCGCCGCGCGGGTGCGGGAAACCACCACGGACCCGCCGCCGGCACCGGACGCGCACCCCCCGCCTCCCCGCCCCGTACGGCACTCAGCGTGAGCGTGCGGCAGAATCGTCCAACGATGAGCACCTACCGCGACCTCACCGCCCCCATCGGTTCCCGCCGCGCCCCGGTCCTGCGCACCGTCGGCACACGAGAGCGCCGGTCCCACCTGACCGCCCCCCGCGTGCCCACGGTCGGCATCGACATCGGCGGCACCAAGGTCATGGCGGGCGTCGTGGACGCCGACGGCAACATCCTGGAGAAGCTCCGCACGGAGACCCCGGACAAGTCCAAGAGCCCGAAGGTCGTCGAGGACACCATCGTCGAGCTGGTCCTGGACCTGTCCGACCGGCACGACGTGCACGCGGTGGGCATCGGCGCCGCCGGCTGGGTGGACGCCGACCGCAACCGCGTCCTGTTCGCCCCCCACCTGTCCTGGCGCAACGAACCGCTGCGCGACCGCCTCGCCAGCCGGCTCTCCGTGCCGGTCCTGGTGGACAACGACGCCAACACCGCCGCCTGGGCGGAGTGGCGCTTCGGCGCCGGCCACGGCGAGGACCACCTCGTGATGATCACCCTCGGCACCGGCATCGGCGGCGCCATCCTCGAGGACGGCCAGGTCAAGCGCGGCAAGTTCGGCGTCGCCGGCGAGTTCGGCCACATGCAGGTCGTGCCCGGCGGCCACCGCTGCCCGTGCGGCAACCGCGGCTGCTGGGAGCAGTACAGCTCCGGCAACGCGCTCGTCCGCGAGGCCAAGGAGCTGGCCGCCGCCGACTCCCCGGTGGCCTACGGCATCATCGAGCACGTCAAGGGCAACATCGACGACATCACCGGCCCGATGATCACCGAGCTGGCCCGCGAGGGCGACGCGATGTGCGTGGAGCTGCTCCAGGACATCGGCCAGTGGCTCGGCGTCGGCATCGCCAACCTCGCCGCCGCCCTGGACCCCTCCTGCTTCGTCATCGGCGGCGGCGTCTCGGCCGCCGACGACCTGCTCATCGGCCCGGCCCGGGAGGCGTTCAAGCGGCACCTCACCGGCCGCGGCTACCGCCCCGAGGCCCGCATCACCCGCGCCCAGCTCGGCCCCGAGGCCGGCATGGTGGGTGCCGCCGACCTCGCCCGGCTGGTCGCCCGCCGGTTCCGCCGGGCCAAGCGGCGCCGGGTGGAGCGGTACGAGCGCTACGAGCGGTACGCCGAGGCGCGCCGCGCCCAGGACACCGCATGACGCCCTCGCTGCCCCACCAGGGCGGTCCGCCACCGGAGCCGGACCGGCCCGCCGAGCACCCCCGGCGCCGGGCCCGGCGCCGGGCACTCACCCTGCTGATCATCGTCCTGCTCATCGGCGTCCCGGCCGGCTATCTGGTGATCTCCGCCAACCAGAGCCGCGACAGCGGCAAGGACAAGGAAGCCAAGTACTCCGCGACCGGCCTCACCGCCGGCTGGCCGTCCAAGGTGCAGCGCCGCCTCTACCAGGTGTCCGTCCCGCACCCCGCCGAAGACATCGCCTACTACGAGACGAACAACTGGAAGACCAGCCGCCTCTACGTCCAGTTCCGCACCAACCCCGCCGGCCTCGACAGCTTCCTCGGCGCCATGGGCGCGCGTCCGGAACAACTGCGCGAGGACGAGATCACGATCGGCGACCGCGACCGCGAGGTCAGCGGCTGGACCTTCACCGGCCCCGGCCCCTGGCGGGGACTGACCCACGAGCAGAGGAACCCCGCCCCCACCCAGGACGTCGTCGTCAACCTGTCCGACCCCCGGCACCCGATGGTGTACGTGGTCTCCCGCACGGTCCCGTGACCCGGGGCCCCGCCCGGGCCCCGGAGCCGATTGTCAGACCCCGCCCGTAGAGTCGAAGACGACTGGTCCGACGCGAGGGCGGGAGGTGGCAGGACGTATGACGAGCGGCACGGCCGTGGTGACCGGGCACACGGAGGGCTCCCCGGAGACCGGGACCGGGCACCCGGCGTGGGCCCGCCTCGCGGGTGTCTACCTGCCCGCGCCCCTGCCCCGCGACGGCCGCCTCGCCTTCTGGGACCCCGCGGGCGAGGCGCTGCCCACGGCACCCGATGACACGGCCGTCGAACTGACGGTCGTACGCCGCCACGGCAGCGGAGTGCGCCGCCGCCGGGTGCCCGCGCTGACCCTGCCGCTCGCCCGGGCCCTGCCGCTGCTGGTGCGCGCCCGCCGCGACCCGGCCGCCCACCCGGCCACCGCCTGCTGGGGCGCCGCCGCCCTGCACGCGCTGCGGCTCGTCGCCTCGGGCCGGCTGCTGCCCGGCCTGACCCCGGCCGGCCACGACGCCTGGCGGGCCGGCCCGCTGGACCCCGACGACCTCGCCCACCTGCGCGCGATCGCCGCCGCCCTGCCCCCCGAGGGCCACGCCGTGCCCCTCCCCGGCCCCGGCGCGCTGACGCTGCCCGAGCCCGAGGCCCTCGTCCGCTCCTTCCTCGACGCGGTCGCCGACACCCTCCCGCGCACCCCCGCCGCCCCCCACACCTCCGGCCGGCCCTTCGCCGCCCAGGCACCCCAGAGCCTGCCCGCCGCCCACGAGTGGGCGGCCGAGGTCGCCGCCGGCATGGACGCGGGCGTCCGCGTCTCGCTGCGCCTGGACCTGTCGGCGTACGACGTCTTCGACACCGGCGCGAGCGACGGCGCCCGCGCCGCCGGAGCCGCCGTCGTCCAGGTCCACAGCCTCGCCGACCCCACCCTGGTGGCCGACGCGGCGGCCCTGTGGGCGGGGGAGGCCGACCCGGCGTTCGGACCCCGCGCACGCGTGGACGCCGCCCTCGCGATCCGGCGCGCCGCCCGGG
The DNA here is from genome assembly GCF_055569255.1 of Streptomyces sp. NPDC029296. NCBI lineage: Bacteria > Bacillati > Actinomycetota > Actinomycetes > Kitasatosporales > Streptomycetaceae > Streptomyces > Streptomyces sp. NPDC029296. Next base: position 20,615 of record NZ_JBVHXT010000031.1, on the reverse strand, counting down.
TGTGGCCGCCGCTGGACCGCCTCGCCGAGCAGGACGTGCCCGACGTCCTCGCCCTGTCCGAGGAGGAGCTGAGCGACCTGCTCGGCATCGCGGCGGGCCGGCTGGCCGCCGCCGGGGTCGCCGTCCACTGGCCCCGGGACCTCGCCCGCGACCTGACCGCCACCGCCGTGATCCGCCCGGCCCCCGGCTCCGCCACCGACGGCACCGGCTTCTTCGACAGCGCCGACCTGCTGGCCTTCCGCTGGCAGCTCGCGCTCGGCGGCGAACCGCTCGACGAGGCCGAGATGGACGCCCTCGCCGAGGCCCACCGCCCCGTCGTACGGCTGCGGGACCGCTGGGTGCTGGTCGACCCCGCGCTGGTCCGCAAGGCCCGCAAGCGCGAACTGGGCCTGCTCGACCCGGTCGACGCGCTGTCCGTCGCCCTCACCGGCACCGCCGAGGTGGACGGCGAGACCGTCGAGGCCGTCCCCGTCGGCGCGCTGGCCGCCCTCCGCGACCGGCTCACCGCCGGCTTGCGCCCCGCCACCGCGCCCCCCGGCCTCCACGCCACCCTGCGCGACTACCAACTGCGCGGGCTGGCCTGGCTCGATCTGATGACCTCCCTCGGCCTCGGCGGCTGCCTCGCCGACGACATGGGCCTCGGCAAGACCGTCACCCTCATCGCCCTGCACCTGAAGCGGGCCCGCACCGAACCCACCCTCGTCGTCTGCCCGGCCTCCCTCCTCGGCAACTGGCAGCGGGAGATCACCCGCTTCGCGCCCGGTGTTCCGGTCCGCCGCTTCCACGGCCAGGACCGCACCCTGGACGGCGTCGAGGGCGGCTTCGTCCTCACCACGTACGGCACCATGCGGTCGGCGGCCCCGCACCTCGCCGGACGGCCCTGGGGCATGGTCGTCGCCGACGAGGCACAGCACGTGAAGAACCCGTACTCGGCCACCGCCAAGGCACTGCGCACCATCCCGGCGCCCGCGCGCGTGGCGCTCACCGGCACCCCGGTGGAGAACAACCTCTCCGAACTGTGGGCCCTGCTCGACTGGACCACCCCCGGCCTCCTCGGCCCGCTGAAGTCCTTCCGCGCCCGGCACGCCCGCGCGGTGGAGAGCGGCGAGGACACGGAGGCGGCCGAGCGCCTGTCCCGGCTGGTCCGCCCCTTCCTGCTGCGCCGTAAGAAGTCCGACCCGGGCATCGTCCCGGAGCTGCCGCCCAAGACCGAGACGGACCACCCGGTGCCGCTCACCCGGGAACAGGCCGCGCTGTACGAGGCGGTGGTGCGCGAATCGATGCTGGCCATCGAGACGGCCGAGGGCATCGCACGGCGGGGCCTGGTGCTGAAGCTGCTCGGCGCGCTGAAGCAGATCTGCGACCACCCGGCGCTGTATCTGAAGGAACGGCCCGACCCGGAGCGCCTGGCCGCCCGCTCCGGCAAGCTCGCCCTGCTCGACGAACTGCTGGACACCCTGCTCGCCGAGGACGGCTCGGCCCTCGTCTTCACCCAGTACGTCGGCATGGCCCGGCTGCTCACCGCCCATCTGTCCGCCCGCGCGGTCCCGGTCGACCTGCTGCACGGCGGCACGCCGGTACCGGAGCGCGAGCGCATGGTCGACCGCTTCCAGAACGGCGGGACCCCGGTCCTCGTGCTGTCCCTGAAGGCCGCCGGCACCGGCCTGAACCTCACCCGCGCGGGCCATGTCGTCCACTTCGACCGCTGGTGGAACCCGGCGGTCGAGGAGCAGGCCACCGACCGCGCCTACCGCATCGGCCAGACCCAGCCCGTCCAGGTCCACCGCCTGGTCACCGAGGGCACGGTGGAGGACCGCATCGCCGAGATGCTCGCCGCCAAGCGTGCCCTGGCCGACGCCATCCTCGGCTCCGGCGAGGCGGCCCTCACCGAACTGACGGACCGCGAGCTGTCCGACCTCGTCTCCCTCCGGAGGACGCCGTGACGCCCCCCGACCACACCCACCCCGCCGACGAGGCCCGCCGGGCCCTCCGGGAGGCCCGCCGACGGACACCCACGGAACGCGAGCACACGGCGGCGGGTACGGCCGAGGGGGAGCGTGCGGTGCCGGGCACGGTCGACGGAGAGCGTGTGGCAGCGGGCTCCGTCGAGGGGGAGTGCCCGGAGCCGGGTGCGGAAGCGAGGCCCGCCGATGTGGCGAGGGCGGCCCTCAGAGAGGCGGCCGCCCGCCGCACCGACGACGCGCACCCGGAGGTCGTCGAGTGGCACGCCCGGAGCGCGACCGAGGGGGCCGTGGACCCCGTCCACGAGGGGCTGGAGGCCGGCCCGGAGGGCGCGGGTCCCGCGTCGGAAAGCGGCGGTGAGGGCGCCGGCCCCGTGTCCGGAAGCGGTGAGGCGGGTCTCGCGGGGGGAGCCGAGCCCGAGGGCGCCGGTGCCGTGGGGCGGGCCGGGCCGGGCCGGGGCGGTGCTGCGCCGGATGGTGGTCGGGGAGGTGCTGTTTCCCGGTGGGGAGCGGCTGGGCCGGGTCCGGGCGGTGCTGCGGCGGAAGCCCGTTCGGAAGGTGCCGGTTCCGGGCGGGGAGCTGAGGCGGAGGGCACCGGCCCCCTGCCGGAAGCCGTTCTGGGCGGACCCCCTGCCGCGCGGACGGGCGAGCCGGATGGCGCCGGTCCTGCGGGCGGCGCCGGACCGGATGACACCACCCCTGTGCGGGAGAACGAACCGGATGACGCCACCCCTGTGCGGGGGAGCGAGCCGGACGATGGCCCTGTGCGTGGGCGTACCGGTGGTGCCGTCGGCCGGCGTCCCGGTGATGTCGCCCGGGAGGCGCTGCGGGCGGCGCGCGCGGAGGCGGCGCGTGCGGAGGCCGAGGCCGCCGCAGGGGCGGGACGCGGTCGGCGCGGGGCCGAACCGGGCCGCTCCGCCGGGCCTCGCACCTCGCCCTCGCCCGGAGAGGAGACCCCGCCCGCCCGGGCCAGGACCGTGCGGGACATGCGGCACTACCTGGCGACCGCGTTCCGTATGCCCTCGTGGACGGAGACCACCGACGGCGAGCCGGAGGACCCCGCCCACGCCACCACGACCCCGCCCGCCGAACCGGCGGAAGGCGACCCCGGGCCGGGCGCGGCGGCACAGCCGTGCTTCGGGTCCGGGTCCATGGCCACCCCCCACCGCGACGGTGAACTCCGCCGCACGTTCCCGGCGTTCCCCGCCCGGGTGGGCGGCGGCACCGGCGAAGCGTTCGCCGGGACCTGGTGGGGCAACGCCTGGGTCGGTGCGCTGGAGCGGGGCGCGCTGGACCCCAAGCGGCTGGCGCGCGGCCGGGGTTACGCCGACCAGGGACAGGTGGACGCCATCACCGTCACACCGGGACTGGTGCTGGCGTACGTCCGGGGAAGCCGGCCCCGGCCCTACCGGGTGCAGATGCGGGTACGCACCCTGGACGACGCGGACTGGGAACGGTTCCTGGACGCCGCGGCCGACCGGCCGGGCCATATCGCGGCGCTGCTCGACAAGGAGCTGCCGCAGTCGCTCGCCGACTGCGGTGTCGCCCTGCTGCCCGGGCCCGGCGACCTCTCCCCGCGGTGCAGCTGCCCCGACTCCGGTCACCCCTGCAAGCACGCCGCCGCCCTGTGCTACCAGACGGCCCGGCTGCTCGACGCCGACCCCTTCGTCCTCCTCCTGCTCCGCGGCCGGGGCGAGAGGGAACTGCTGGACGCGCTGTCCCGGCGCAGTGCCGCCCGGGCGGCCCGCGCCGCGCGCGAACGGGAACCGCGGACCCTGCCCGGCGTCCGCGCCACCGACGCCCTGGCGGACCGTCGCCTTCCGCCGCCGCCCCCGCCGTTGCCGGTGCCCCCGCATGCCGGACAGCCTCCCGTCTACCCCTCGGCGCCCGGCGGCCCGGACCCCTTCGCGCTGGACCAGCTCGCGACGGACGCCGCCGCCCGCGCCCACGCGCTGCTCACCACCGGACGCGATCCGGTCGGCGGCCTCACCCTGTGGCAGGACGCGGTGCGCCTGGCCGCGGCCCGCCCGGGTTCCGGACTGACCGCGGCCACGCGCACGCTGTACGCCGGGCTCGCCGACGCGACCGGCCGCAGCCCGGCCGATCTCGCGCGCGCCGTGGCGGCCTGGCGGCAGGGCGGGGAGGCGGGGCTGGCCGTCCTGGAGGAGCCGTGGGATCCGCCGGCCGGCCGCTTCGACCGGGCCCGCCCGCTGCTGCTCGCCGCAGACCTGCCGGCGTTCCGCCCCTGGCGCAACCGCCTCACCCACCCGCGCGGCCACGTCCAGCTCCGGCTGGGCCGCGACGGGCTGTGGTACGCCTACGAGTCGGAGCCCGGCCAGGACGACTGGTGGCCCCGCGGCACCCCGGACGCCGACCCGGTAGGCGCCCTGACTGGCCTCGGCATATCCGATCCCCTCTGACCCCGGCCGCCCACCGGCCGCCCGCCCGGAGCACCCCATGGCCCCGGCCCACCGGGGCCGCCTCGGGCCCCGGCCGCGGCTCCTCGCCGATGGACGCCGTAGCCGGGGCGCCGCCGCGACGGAGTGCCGCCGGAGGCCGGCGGTGTCAGACCGTGGCCGTCGGGTGTGTGGTCACCGCGCAGGCGAAGACGGGCGCGTCCCGCTGCTCGACGGTCACGCGGACGCGGCCGTCGGCGAGGGACTCGGCCGCGACCCAGGCCGGGGCGTCCAGCTCCGCGTACCGGTGGAACGCCGCGTCCAGCCCCGTGACGAGGACCGGCGCCGGGCCCAGATGGTGCTGGGCCGCCTGGCGGGCCGCCTCCAGGAGCAGCATGCCGGGAACGTGGTCGTTCGGGTGGTCGAAGATGATCGGGTGCAAGGTGTGCACCCGCAGCTGCCAGCGGCCGTCGCCCGCGCGGGGCGAGAGCACCACGTCGTGCGGGCGGTCCCGCCCCACGAGTTCGGGCTGGAGCGGCAGCGGCATTTCGACGGCCGCGGCCATCGCCCGCCCGGCGTCGGCGTAGACCCCGCGCAGCCGTGGGTACAGCGTCCTGCTGTGCGAACTGAACGAGGTCGACGCCGTCCCCAGGTACTGCCCGTCGCGGGTGGCGGTCACCTCCATCCGCATGCCGCGCAGCACGCCGGCCCGCCGTTCGACGTCCGAGCAGTGGACGCGCAGCTCCACGTCCGCCGGGGCGAGCCCGGCGCGCAGCGCCGCCGGGTCCAGGGCGACGCGGAGGTCGCGCCATATCTGCTTGTGGTCCATGGGCGCGCCGTAGACCGCGTGGGACAGCAGCGGCACCGCCTGCCGCAGTGTCTCGCTGAACAGCAGCGGGTCGTGGAAGCCGTTCGAGGGCCCGTAGAAGGTGTGGGCGCGCGGCCACTGTGCCGTGACCGTGCAGGTGTCCACGTCCGTCTGCCGCCAGCCGGTGAGGAACACCTCGGTGACCGCCGCGCGGTGGACGTACTCCTTGGGAACGGTCGTCGTGAAGGTGCGCGGTCCGGCGGGTGCGGTGGTGGGCAGAGCCGCCCGGAACTCCGTGATCATGCTGTCGATGGACGCAAACGTGGTCATGTGCCTCTCCCCCAGGGCAGTCGTGAACGAAGTGCTGCCATAACACAGGCCAAGCCGAGAACGGGCTTGGGTGGAGCGCGGATGAAGCTGAGCGGTGTGCGACGGGCGTCACTGTACGGACTGACCGGTTTTTTTTCCAGCGTCCCCGTCCCTCCCGGTCAAGGACCGCCGGGCGCGACCGGGCGGGCGCGGCGGCGGCCGGGCAGGGCGGAGCCGTGGCCCGCGAACGGGGACGAGCGCCCTCCGCGCATCTGCCGCCCTGGCGCCAACATCGCAGGTCTCCTCGGGGAGTTGAGCCTGACACCGGACGTCCGCGCACGGTCGCCCGGCCCGCTCCGCGCGTCCGCGCCGACGCGTGGAGGCAGGTCCCGCCAGCCTACTCGGGGGCCGGTCACGGCTGACCGTCCGGTGTGACGCGCGGGACACCGTCCGTGGACATCGTGTTCCGAAAAACGAGACGCCCGAACATGATCCATGGACTATCGGCCACGCCCGTGTGAGGATCTGAACCGGTCGTCAGGTTTAGCCGGTCCGCTGTCTGCTCGAAGCGCCGGCGGGTCACGGGGGAGGGGAGACGGATCCATGACCGAGCAACTCGGCAGGCTCCGCATGGCCGCGCTCAACATCGACGGAGTGCTGCTGAACGACACGTTCAGCCCCGTGATCCACCACTTCGTCACCAGCCGGGGCGGCACCTACTCCGCCGACCTGGAGCGCCGGATCTTCTCCCAGCCGCGGGAGGTCGCGGGCAGGATCCTCGCGGACGCGTGCGCCATGCCGACCTCCCCAAAGGAGACGATCGCCGTCTACTTCGAGGAGCGGGAGCGCTACCTCGCGGACCACCCGGTCCGCGTCCTCGACGGAGCGGTGGACCTGCTGCGCAGGCTCCGCGCCCTGGGCCTCGGGACCGTCTGCTACGGCGGGCTCGACGCCGCCCACTTCGCGCGCCACCTGGGGCACCTGGCCGACCTGTTCGACGCACCCCGGTACGTGTGCACCGACGGCATCCGCCCCGGCCTGTACGAGATCGCCGTCGACATCGCCGGCCTCGCCTGCGACGAGGTGGTGTTCATCGACGACGTGGCCCGGGTCGCCGAGGCGGCCCGCGAGCTGGGCGCCCCGTTCATCGGGCACCCCAGCGACTTCGCGCACGGCTACCAGCGGCAGCTGATGACGGAGGCCGGGGCGCGTCACGTCGTCGGCTCCCTGGCCGAGATCGACGACCGGCTGCTGCGTACGGTCGATGCCGAGGCGCGCGCCGGCACGCTCTGGGACGGCGTGCCCGGAAAGGCGGTCGCGTGATCCAGGAAGGCGAACTGCTGGCGGGCAAGGTCCTGCTGGTCACGGGGGCGAGCAGCGGCATCGGCGCGGCGGCGGCCCGGGTGGGCGCCCGCAACGGCGCCAGGCTGGTGCTGATGGCCCGCCGGCTGCCCCGGCTGGAGGAACTGGCGGCCGAGTTGCGGGACAAGGGCGCCGAAGTCGCCTGCGCCGGCGGCGACGTCACCAGCGCGCAGGACGTGGAGGTGGCGGTGCGGCTCGCCGTCGACCGGTACGGCGGGCTCGACGCCGCGTTCAACAACGCCGGTACGACGACCGAGCCGGCCCCGCTGCACGAGACCGACGACGCCGACTACGACACGGTGCTCGACGTGAACCTCCGGGGCGTCTGGCTCTGCATGAAGCATCAGATCAAGGCCATGCTCGCCGGCGGAGCGGGCGGCGCGATCGTCAACAACAGCAGCATCGCGGGGGTCCGCGCCACCTCGCAGGGCGCGCCCTATGTGGCCGCCAAACACGCCGTGCTCGGTCTGACCAAGTCGGCCGCGGCACAGTACGCGGGGCACGGCATCCGGGTGAACGCGCTCGCCACCGGTCTGACCAGGACGGAGATGTCCGAGGGCGTCTTCGCCCGGGACCCGGCGGCCGAGGAGCGCATGCGCCGCCGCAATCCGCAGGGCAGGGTGGCCGATCCGGAGGAGGTGGCCCGGGTCGCGGTGTGGCTCTGCAGCGACCAGGCCGGTTTCGTCACCGGTGCCACCATGGCGGTGGACGGCGGTGCCGGGGCCTGGTGAGTCGCGGCGTTCCCGCCGCCTACGGCCTCCAAGGGCACATTGATAAAGTACCAGTCATCTGGTTTCTTTTGTCACCCGGTCCGCGGTCCGCGGCCCGGGATCAGGCATACGCGTCAGCTCGGAGGGGTGGCGGGGCGCGGACGAGAGGACGAACACATGGCACAGCAGTTGCGCGCGATCCGAACCCGTTGCGCGATCCTCAACGCGGCGGCGGAGGTCTTCGCGCAGCACGGTTACCACGGTGCCAGCATCGCGCAGATTCTCGAGAAGGCCCAGGTCACGCGAGGGGCCCTGTACTTCCACTTCGCTTCCAAGGAGCAGTTGGTCCAAGGCATCTTCGCCGAGCAGGTGACGGAACACGGGTATCCGCCGCCGCGCACCTACAAGCTCCAGGAACTGGTCGACGAGGCCATGACGCTGGCGTGCCGGCTGCCGCAGGAGATCATGCTCCAGGCCGGCGCCAAGCTGGCCATGGAGCGGCACCTCCAGGAGCTGGCGGACGGCGGCCCCTGGGAGGCGTGGGCGATGCGGTTCGCCTCCGTGGTGGCCGTCGCCAAGGAGCGCGGCGAGATCTACCCGCACGTGGTGCCCGAGGAACTCGGCCGCTTCCTGGTCAGCTCCTGGATCGGCGCCCAGGTCGTCTCGGAGGTGAGGTCCCAGTGGGCGGACCTGGAGCAGCGGATCTCGTCCATCTTCGCCTACATGCTGCCCAGCGTCACGATGCCCGCCGTCTTCCCGCAGCTGGACTTCGCACCGGACCGCGGGACCCGGGTGCTGGCCGAGATGCGGGCGGAGAGCCGGGCGGCCCTGGTGGCGGAGCCGGCGGGCTGACCCGGTGACCGCACCGCCGCGACCGCACGGCCGCGCGGGCCGGACCGCGACCGCGCGGCCGCCCGCCCAGGGCCGACGCCGGCGACGCCGGTTACGGGTTCCCGCGGGCCGGAGCGGGCCGGGCGGGCGGCGGCGCGCGTACGCCGCGGCGGACGCGCCGGGCACGGGCGGCTCGCACGTCCGAGGCGGGTCGGCGCCCGGGCCGGCTCCGGGCCGGCCGCCGTCGGCGCGGGTGTCCGCCCGATGACGACCGGCCGTCCTTTCACTCTCCGGGGCGAGGGGAGCGTGGCCCCCGGTTCAGGGACACGCGGGCGTGAGCGTGCCCGAGAAGGCGGGCGAGACGAGCGCGGGGAGCAGCAGTTCCCAGGCGTCGGTCAGCCATTTACCCTGGCCACGGTCCGCGGGCACCGCCTCCTGGTGGAGCGCGAGGGCCAGCGCGAGGTCCACGACGGACTCCGCCCCGGCGTCGGACCGCAGGCTCTGCTCCTCCTGCGCGCGCAGCACCGCCCGCCGGAACACCGCGCGCCAGACGAGCCGGCAGTCCAGGCCCGGCCCCCGGGAGGGACCGCGTTCCCGGGCCAGCCGGAGACCGGCCCGGGTCGGCGGGTCGCTCGCCAGCCGGTCCGCCAGCCCGCGCACCATGTCGCCGAGCGCCCGCAGGGCCGGCACCCCGGGATCGTCCAGGGCCGTCAGTTCGGTGCGGGAACGCTCGCAGGACAGGTACTGCACGGCGTCCGCGAGCGCCGACTTACTGCTGAAGTGGAACGAGAGCGCCCCCTTGCTCACCGCGGCGCGGTCACTGATCATCGCCAGCGTGGTGCCCTCGTAGCCGTCGCGGTCGAAAATCTGGGCGGCGGCCAGAAGGAGGGCGTTCCGGGTCTCTTCGGCCCTCACTTGCCTCATGCGGCGGACTCTTTTCGCAGCATATCCACCATGACTCCGTTCGGTGATCTCCTAGTGACGGTCAGTTGTAAGAGGATGTCTATCCTGTTTGGCAACCATCCTGGCATGCCCATGTTGTTGAGCGGCAGCGTACCGACCGTGGCCTGACCTGTCCTTTCCCGAGAAAAGGCCAGGTCAAGTAGGTGGGCGTGATGCGCGCGGCGCCCTGGAGTCTTGATTGTCCAACGATGCCTCCCGGGTTGTAAACCGAACCCCCGGTTTGTATTGTGGCCAAGGTTTGCGCCTTCTGGCGCGCTCATTTGGCTGAGTCCATCTGATGCGGGGGGTTGTCATGCGGTTCCGGATGCTGGGTCCCTTGGAGGTCGTCTCGGACGGCCGGGTCGTCGACCTGGGGGGCAGCAAACAGCGCGCGACCCTCGGGTTCCTGCTGTTGCAACCGGGCCGGGTCGTCCCGATCAGCAGGCTGTTGACGGCGCTGTGGAGCGTGGGGGAGACCCCGGTCACGGCCCGCAAGATCCTGCAGAACGCCGTCTGGGGGCTGCGCCGCAGGCTGTCGCAGGACGGTGCCGGTGTCGTCCTGCGCACCCAGTCCCCCGGCTACACGCTGGAGGTCGACCCCGAACACGTCGACCTGCACCGGTTCCGCCGGATGGTGGAGGAGGGACGGGCCCTGCACACGGCGGGCCGGCGCGACGAGGCGGCCCGCCGGCTGCGCGAGGCACTGCGCCTGTGGCGCGGCACCGTTCTGTCCGACCTGGTTGAACTCGGCATCAGCTGGCCGGAGTTGACCGCGCTCCAGAACGTGCGGCTGGACGTGCTGGAGGACTACTTCGAGGCCGAACTCGAGTGCGGCCGGCACTACGCGGTGCTCTCCGAAATCGAGACGGTCGTCGAGAGCGAGCCGCTGCGCGAGCGCTCCTGCGCCCAGCTGATGCGCGCGATGTACCGCTGCGGCCGGCAGGCCGACGCGCTCGGCGTCTACAGTCGGCTGCGCGTGGCCCTCGTGGAGGAACTGGGCCTGGAGCCCGGCCGCGAGCTGCAATTGCTCCAGCAGGCCATCCTCACGCACGACCCGGCGCTCGAATTCGTCCCGCCCGCCCCGGCAGACGTCCTGCTCGCGCCGGGCGCCGGCACCGGTCGGACCGGCCCGGCCGCCGGTGCCGGCCGGGTGCCCCCGGAGACCGTGCCCGGACAGGAGCCGGAGACCAGACCGCCGACGCGGGCGACGACGGCCCCGCCGCACGCCTTCGCGGCCACCGGCGACCATCGTGACGGGTCCCCCGCCGAAGACGGCACTGACCCCTGGCCCGTCCCGTTCCCCGGCACCGCCCCCGCCTCCCCTCCCGCCCCGGCCCCCGGCCGGCAGGAGGTCAGCGCCCTGCTGCTGCGGGTCGGCGTCGGCCTCCGGGCGGGCCGGCCGGACGACACGGACACCGTGTTCGACCGGGTGTACGGCGGCATCCGGGAGGAGATCGAGAGCCGGGGCGGAACCGTCGTCGCCACACTGGGCACCGACACCCTCGGCGTGTTCCCCGCGCGGCCGGACGCCGACGACCACGCGCGGCGCGCGGTGTGCGCGGCCACCGCCGTACGGTCCGCCTGGGCCCGGGCGGACGGCCGGGCGGATGTGGTGATCAAGGCCGCCGTGGTGACCGGCGAGGCCCTGATGCGGGAGCACCCCCAGGACGGCGCCGCCCTGTCGGCCGGCTGCGCGCTGCTCCAGGCGGGCCAGGCGATGCTGCCGCTCGTACCGGACGGCGAGATCCACGTCTGCCCGGTGACCCGGCGGGCCACGGAACCCGCCTGCTCCTACGCACCGGCCTCCGGCGAACCGGCCCGCTGGCGGCTGCGGCACACCGCCCCGGGCACCGACCCGGCCGGCCGCGCCCGCCCCGGCGCGGACGCCGAGTACGAGGGCGAACTGGCGCTGCTGCGCAGCCTGCTGGAACACACCATCCGCTGGCAGCGCCGGCACCAGGTGTTCTTGCTGGGCCGGTCGGACACGACCCGGACACGCCTGCTCGCGGAGTTCGGCCGGATCGCCGGACGGGAGCCGTTCGACGCCCTGGTGGTGTCCTGGCCCGGGCCGTCCGCCGGGGACGACGGCCGGTTCGCCCTGCACCGGGCGATCCTCTCCGCGTACTGCGGGATACCGGCGCACGACACACCCGCCGCCGCGTGCGGCCGGCTGCGCACGACCCTGCGCCGGCTGACCGCGGACCAGGGTCGCGTCGACCGGCTCGCCGCCCGGCTCGGCCCCTTCCTCGACCCGGCCGCCCGGCCGGTGAGCGGATTCGGCGCCGAGGAATGGCTGGCCGGCTGGCGCGAGTTCGTCGGGATGGCGAGCGGGCGGCGACCGCTCGTGCTGCTCACCGACGGGCCCCGGCAGGCCGACGACGCGACCTGCGACCTCCTGGAGTCGCCGGCCGGCCAGGCGCTCCGGCTGCCCGTCCTGGTCGTCACCGGTGCCGAGTCGGTTTCGCTGAGCCGGCGTGCGCGGCCGGCCACCGACCGGCACTGCACCACCGTGATCCGCATGGACGTCCGCTCGGGGCCGGCCGTCGACCGGCTCCTCGACGGCAGCGGCCTGCTGCGCCTGCCGCTCCTGCCCGGCCCCGCCGCCCCCGCCGAGCAGTTCTACGCCGCCGCGACGGGCGCGACGGCGGCGGCCACCGGCCCGCGGACGCCCTTGGTACGCGGCCTCAACGTCGCCTGATCCGGCCCGGCGCCCCCACCGCCGTAACGGCCGCATCGCCCGGGCATCCGCGCCCCACCGGCCCGCCGCGCACGGTGCCGCCCCACCGGCCCGCCGCGCCGCCCGTACCGCACCAGCCCCACCGCCGTACCGCACGGCCTCCGGCCCGCCCCCGAGCAAAGGACTGTGAAGCCCCATGGACACCGCCCCGCCGCACACCGGACGGCAGCAGCCGCCGATCACCGGTGCCACCCGGCTCTACGCCGTGCTCGGCGACCCCGTCGCCCAGGTCCAGGCGCCCGCGATGGTCAATCCGCTCCTCGCCGCGCTGGGACGGGACGCGGTGGTGGTGCCCGTGCACGCGCCGGCCGACCGGTTCGACACCGTGGTACGCGGCCTGCAGGCCGTCGGCAATCTGGACGGGCTGCTGGTCACCGTGCCGCACAAGGCCGCCGTCCGCCGGTTCGCCGACCGGGTCAGCGCCGCCGTCGAACTGTCCGGCAGCGCCAACGCGTTGCGCCGGGAGGCGGACGGCGGCTGGCACGCGGACAACTTCGACGGCGCCGGGTTCACCGCCGGACTCCGGGCGGCGGGGCACTCGGCCGCCGGTGCGCGGATCACCCTGGTGGGCACCGGCGGCGCGGGCTGTGCCATCGCACCGGCGCTGCTGACGGCGGGCGCCGCACACGTGGTGCTGTGCGATCTGGACCCGCACCGCACGGCCGCCCTCGCCGCGCGGCTGGAGGCCCGCTGGCCGGGGCGGACCACCCGGGCCACCCGTCCGGTCACCGACGGCGCGGACATCGTCGTGAACGCCACACCGCTCGGGCTGCGCGCGGACGACCCCCTGCCGTTCGACCCCGCCGCGCTCGCCCCGGCCACCCTCGTCGCCGACATCGTCATGAAGCCCCGCGAGACCCCGCTGCTGCGGGCCGCCGCCGCCCTCGGGCTGCCCGTGCACTACGGCGCACCCATGCTGGAGAGCCAGCTCGACCTGTACCGCTCGTACTTCGGGTTCGACGGCTGACGCGGGCGGCGGGGGAGGGGACCGGCGGCGCCGGGTGCCGCGGGGGCCGCGGCGATGACCGGCGATGGGCGGCAGATGGCCCGCCAGTGGACGGGCCGTCCCTAGCGTGACGGCATGCAACCGATCATCACCCCCCGGACATCCGTCCCTTCCCCTTCCACCGGGCGGTCACCGGCCGGTGCCGGTCCGGCCGAGGCCCGCGTGGCCGAGGCGCTGGCCCGGCCCGCCGCCCAGCAGCCGCGGTGGCCCGACCCGGTCGCCGCCCTCGGCGCCGTAAGCACCCTGGAGACCCTGCCGCCCCTCGTCGTACCGCAGGAGGTGGACCTGCTCCACGAGCGCCTCGCCGAAGTGGCCCAGGGACGTGCCTTCCTGTTGCAGGGAGGCGACTGCGCCGAGACGTTCGCGGGCAACACCGAGTCCCATGTACGCGCCAACCTGCGCACGCTCGTCCAGATGGCCGTCGTCCTCACGTACGCCGCGAGCATGCCCGTCGTCAAGGTCGGCCGGATCGCCGGGCAGTACGCCAAGCCGCGTTCCCACTCCACCGACTCCCTGGGGCTTCCGGTCTACCGGGGCGACATCGTCAACGGCTTCGACCCGGTGCCCGAGGCCCGCGTCCCCGACCCCGCCCGTCTGCTCCAGGCCTACGCCCACTCCAGCGCCGCCCTCAACCTCACCCGCGCCTACGCCGGTTCGGGCTTCACCGACCTCAGGCGGGCGCACGAATGGAACCGTGACTTCCTGCGCACCTCGCCGGTCGGGGAGCGCTACGAGGCGCTGGCCACCGAGATCGACCGCGGGCTCGACTTCATGACCGCCTGCCGGGTCGACCACGGGGCCCTGCACGCCACCGAGTTGTGGGCCAGCCACGAGGCGCTGCTCCTCGAATACGAACGCGGCCTGCTGCGGCATGTACCGACAGAGAACGGCGACACCGCGCTGTACGGGCTGTCCGGCCACTTCCTGTGGATCGGCGAGCGCACCCGGCAGCCGGACGGCGCGCACATCGCCCTCGCCGCGCTTCTCGCCAACCCCATCGGCCTCAAGATCGGCCCCTCCACCACCCCCGCGCAGGCCGCGGAGTACGTCGAGCGGCTCGACCCGCACGGCAGGCCCGGCCGGCTCACCCTCATCAGCCGGATGGGCAGCGAGCGGATCCGCGAGGTGCTGCCCGCGATCGTGGAGCGGGTCGAGGCGGGCGGCCACCGGGTGATCTGGCAGTGTGACCCGATGCACGGCAACACCCACGAGGCCCCGAACGGCTACAAGACCCGCCACTTCGACCGGATCATCGACGAGGTGCGCGGCTTCTTCGAGGTCCACCGTGCGCTCGGCACCCACCCGGGCGGTCTGCACATCGAGCTGACCGGGGACGACGTCACCGAGTGCCTGGGCGGCGCCGAGGACATCACCGACTCCCGGCTCGCCGAGCGGTACGAGACGTACTGCGACCCGCGCCTGAACCCGCGGCAGTCCATGGAACTGGCGTTCCTGGTCGCCGAGATGCTGCGTGCCTGACATCCGACGGAGGTAGTCCGCCATGGGCGCAACCACGCCCCGTACATCCCGACTGCTGCCGCTCGTGGTGCTCTGCGCCGGGCAGCTGATGATCATCCTCGACCAGAACATCGTGAACGTGGCGCTCCCCGCCATCCAGCGCGACCTCGGCTTCTCCGCGGCCGACCTGGTGTGGACCGTCAACGCCTACGTCGTGCCGTTCGGCGGCCTGCTGCTCCTGGCGGGCCGCCTCGGCGATCTGCTGGGCCGGGGGCGCATGTTCGTCGCCGGGCTGACCCTGTTCACCCTCGCCTCGCTGCTGTGCGGACTGGCCCCGGACCAGGGCACGCTGATCGCCGCCCGGTTCGTCCAGGGCATCGGCGGCGCGGTCGCCTCGGCCGGGATCCTCGGCATGATCGTCACGATGTTTCCCCAGCCGCGCGAACAGGCCCGCGCCATCGGGGCGTTCAGCTGTGCCTCGGCCGGCGGCGGCGCCATCGGCCCGCTGGTCGGCGGGGTGCTCACCGACGCGGTCAGCTGGAGCTGGATCTTCTTCATCAACCTTCCGCTCGGCGCGGCCGTCGTCGCGCTCGCGCTGCGTGCCCTGCCCCGGGAGTCCGGCACGGGCCTGCGCGGCAACGCCGACATCGGCGGCGCGGTGCTGGTCACCGCCGGTCTGATGCTCGCCGTACGGACCATCGTCGGCGCCGAGACCGCCGGCTGGGGCTCCGCGCGCACCCTGGGCGGCGCCGCCGTGGCACTCGCCCTGCTCGTCGCCTTCCTGGTCCGCCAGGCCCGGGCCAAGGCGCCGCTGCTGCCGCCGCGCGTGCTGACGGTACGTTCCGTCGCGATCTCCAACGTCGTCCAACTGCTGCTCATCGCGGCCATGTTCGGGTTCCTCTACTTCGGCACCCTCTATCTCCAGAAGGTTCTCGGCTACGACGCGCTCCGGACGGGTCTGGCGTTCCTGCCGGCCGCGCTGTCCATCGCCGGGGTCTCCCTCGGCCTGTCCGCGCGGCTGATCACCCGGCTCGGGGCCCGGCCGGTGCTGCTCGGCGGACTGGCCATGGCCGCGGCAGGGTTCCTCCTGTTCGCGCGGCTCCCGCTGGACGGCTCCTACGCGTCCGCGTTCCTGCCGTCCGCGCTGCTGCTCGGTCTCGGTTTCGGCGCCGCGATGCCCGCGCTGATGACGCTCGGCGTCGCCGACGCCGGCCCGGAGGACTCCGGTGTGGCCTCCGGCCTGTTCAACACCAGCCAGCAGATCGGCGGCGCGGTCGGCCTCGCCGTTCTCAACACGCTGGCCACCTCCCGGACGGGCACGGCGACCGCGCCGGCCGCGCTGCTCGACGGCTACCGGCTGGCCTTCGCGACCGCGGCCGGCCTGGTGCTCGCCGCCGTACCGGTCGCCTGGGCGCTGCGTCCGGGCGGCGCCCGCGCCGGCGCCGGGGACAGCGGGGCGCCGGTCGCGCACGCCGGTCTGTGAGGCGGGCGGACAGCCCGAGGGGGCGGTGCCGTGACGGCACCGCCCCCTCGCTCGCTCCGTCTCCCGGAGGGTCAGTCGACCTCGATGCTGCGGCCGTGGCGGAAGAAGTCGGTCGGGTCGTACGCCTTCTTCACCGTCACCAGGCGGGTGTAGTTGTCGCCGTAGTACTTGGACTGCCAGTCGGCCAGCTTGGAGCTGGAGAAGTTGACGTACGCGCCGCTGCACAGCGGGTCCATCACCGCCGCCGCGTTGTCCGTCCAGCCCTCCGCGACCGCCTGGTCCTCGGCCGGCGGCGCGGCGGTGGGCAGCTGGTCGACGAAGCCGGCCACGAACCGCGCGTCCCGGTGCCAGTAGGCGGTGGCGGTGCGGCTGATCCGGTTCGCGGCGCCGCCGAGCGCCATGCAGTGCAGATAGCGGGTGTGGCCCGCGGCACGCCGCGAGTCCCACGCGCCCAGCACCTTCGCGATCTGCGTGGCGGTCAGCCGGGTGTTGAACAGCCGGTAGCTCTCGCGCTGCCAGCCGACCCGCGGCAGGGCGGCGTCCGGGTTGGTGCCGACGCGCTGGCACTGCTGCACGGTGAAGGTGTCGCAGTGGTAGACGTGCTTCATCGCGTCCGCGTAGGAGCCCTCGATCACCCGCGAGTCCTGCGGCTGCGTCTTCGCCAGGGCGGCGAACTGGGCCAGCGCCGTGTCCAGTTCGGACTTCGGGCCGAGGTAGCCGCCCGTGACGAGCACCAGCGGCTTCTGGCCGGCGGCGGCGTCCGGCAGCATCAGGATGAACTGCGAGCCCAGGTTGTCCGACCCCGAGCCGATCCAGTCCTGCCAGGCACCGAACACGGCGGCCGCCGAGTCGTAGTCCCACCAGGTCTCGTAGTACACCATCGTCGGGGCGCTGATCGGCCGGACCTCGAAGTCCACCACGATGCCGAAGTTGCCGCCACCGCCGCCGCGCAGGGCCCAGAACAGGTCGGCGTTCTGCGTGGCCGAGGCTCGCACCAGCGAACCGTCGGCGAGGACCACCGAGGCCGCCGCCATCCGGTCGCTGCCCAGACCGAACTTGCGGGTCGCGTAGCCGTATCCGCCGCCGGAGAAGAACCCGCCGGGGCACACCGTCGGGCAGGTGCCGGTGGCGATCTGCATGCCCAGCGGCGCCAGGGCGGTGATCCCGTTGACGGACTGGGTGCCCGGCCCCATGCGCACGTTGGAGCCGCTGACGGTGGCGTGGTCGATCCGGGACACGTCGATGACCAGGCCCGGACCGGTGGACCAGCCCGAGTAGCTGTGCCCGCCCGACCGCATCCGCACGGGGATGCCCCGGTCGCGGGCGAAGAGCACCGACTTCTGGACGTCCGCCGCGGTCTCGCAGTACGCCACCGCCTGCGGGCCGGCCGCGTCCCACTGCATCATCTGGAGCTGCCGGGCCAGGTCGTAGCCGCTGTCGCCGGGCTGCACCACATCGCCCTGGAGCTGGGCGGCCAGGGTCGCGAAACCGCTGTCCGCCCCATAGGTCAGGGTCGGAACCGCACCGGCCGCGGCGCCCGCGAGCACCGCACCCCCGCCGACACGAATGAAATTCCTCCTGCTGAGCATTCTTCCCTCCCCGGCCCCGGAATTCCGAGACCTCTGTCGTGACTCGCAGCGAACTTATGCGGGAAGATCGGAAGGAAAAACCCCTAATGCTCCGGCCGGGCCCGAACCCCTAACCCGCCCCGCACCGGGCGGGGGAATGCGAACGGCGCCCGGGACGGGGAATTCCGGGCGCCGTTCGGTCCTCGGGCGGCTCAGCCGAAGCTGGCGCGCTCCAGCCACCGGTCGAGCAGTTCGGCGTCGCCCAGCACCTCGGTGCGGCCGCTGTCGGCGGGCTGCCGGCGGTAGAACACCTGGAGCACGTCCACGAGCGGCCCGCGCAGCGTGGTGGTGGCCGACGCGTCGACCCCGCGTCGCCAGGAGAACCCGTCGGGGCCCAGCTCGATCAGCCAGTCGGCGCCGATCTCCGGCGCGGTGTCGGTGCCGCGCAGGGCGATCACGCCCGGCTCGCGCAGCTCCGCCAGGCGCGGGGCCGCGTTCGCACCCCAGGGGCTGGCCAGCACGTACAGCCACTCGTCGATGGCGTCGGCCGCCACCTCGGGCGCCACCGCGTAGTCGACGCCCAGCGCGATGGCCGCGTCGGCGTGGTGCACCACGGCCTCGTGCGCGATCCGGCGGGCCCAGAAGGAGGCCGTCTCGACCGGCATCCCGGTCCACACCCGCACATCGGGGCCGGCCGCTTCCAGGTCCTCGGTGATCCGGGCGGCGCTGTCGCGCAGCCACGCCGCGACCGTCCCGGCGTCGCGGGCGGCCGGGGTCATGTCCGGGACGGTGTCGTGCGGCACGAAGGAGGTGGCCTGGGTACGGACCGTGGCGGCGGCCCAGCGGTGGGTCTGCCCGACGTGCACGGCCAGGCCCGCGAGGTCCCAGGCGGGGCAGGTCGGCACCCGCACCGAGAGGTCCGCCTTCTCGACCAGGTCCGCGATCCGGTCCGTCTCCGCGGTGATTTCCGCGCAGTAACGGGAGTAATCCAATGGGTAATTGACCATGCCGGAATGCTAGCCCCCGCATGCGTGGCACACGCCCCGCCGCGGGTGTTCCGCTCGGGAAACAGGGGGGTTTTAGGGGGGTGGGAAGGAGCTGGGGCGGCCGGATTCCGTCGATAAAGTCCAGCCGCACACACGCAGTCTTGCCGTCCAGGAAGGTCGTCATGTCTCAGACCGAGATCGGCACCGCGGAACCCCTCTCCCCGGCGAAGGCGGCTTCACGCCTGCCGTCGCTGACGGGGATGCGGTGGATCGCGGTGTCGATGGTGTTCGTCTACCACGCCACATGGGGCGTCTATCCGCCCACGGCGTTTCCCGAACCCCTCACCTTCGTCACCGCCAACGGGGGCTGGGTCGGGGTGTCGTTCTTCTTCGTCCTCAGCGGATTCGTCCTCGCCTGGTCGGCCCGCGCCACCGACACGGCACCGAGGTTCTGGCGCCGCCGGTTCTTCAAGGTCTACCCGAACCACCTCGTCACGGCCGTCCTCGCCCTGCTGCTCATGGCCTGGGCGGGCACGGAGGTCAAGCACGTCCTGCCCAACCTGCTGCTCGTGCAGTCCTGGTCCTGGGACACCGACGTCTCCCTCAGTGTCAACGGGCCCAGCTGGTCGCTGTCGTGCGAGGCGTTCTTCTACGCGATGTTCCCGCTGTGGCACCGGCTGATCCGCCGGATCCGCCCCGAGCGCCTGTGGTACTGGGCCGGCGCGGTCGTCGCCGCCGTCCTCCTCGCCCCGTTCGTGACCCTGCTGCTGCCCGACCACCCGCAGCTGGGCTGGGAGCCCACCCCGGTCTACGACTTCTGGTTCGTCTACGTCTTCCCGGTCACCCGCACGCTGGAGTTCCTGCTCGGCATCCTGCTCGCCCGGATCGTGCTCACCGGCAAGTGGATCGGCGTCCGCCCGGCCGTCGCCGTCGCCGCCTTCGCGGCCGGCTACGCCCTCTCGCTGTACGTCCCCGACCTGTGGGGGTACAGCGCCGCCACCATCATCCCGCTCGCCCTGCTCATCCCCGCGTTCGCCCTGCGGGACGTGCGCGGGAAGCCGTCCCTCGTCGCCGGCCGCACGATGGTCTGGCTCGGCGACATCTCCTTCGCGTTCTACCTGCTGCACCGGATGCTCCACGCCCACCTGGTGTACCTGGTGGGTCCCGGCCACGTGTGGCACTTCTGGGACGCCACCGGCCTCGCCGTCGCCGCGTTCGCCCTGTCCACGCTGCTCGCGTGGGCCCTGTACCGGCTGGTGGAGTCGCCGGTGCAGCGCCGTTTCGGAAAGTCCCGCAAGCCCGGCCGCGCGCCGGTGGAGGTGGCCGCCTGATGTCCGTCGTACTCGTCACCGGTTGCAGCAGCGGCTTCGGCCTGGAGATCGCGCTCGCCTTCGCCCGCGAGGGCGACACCGTCTACGCGACGATGCGCGACCCCGGCAAGGCGGGCCGGCTGCGCGAACGGGCCGCCGCCGAGGGCCTGTCCGTCGAGGTCGTCGCCCTCGACGTCACCGACGAGACCTCGGTGCGCGAGGCCGTCGCCCACGTCGAGCGGCGGCACGGCGCCCTCGACGTGCTCGTCAACAACGCCGGCATCACCTACGCCGGCGCGGTCGAACTCACCCCCGAGGACCACGCCCGCCGGGTGTTCGACACCAACTTCTGGGGCGCCCTGCGCACCGTCCGCGCCGCACTGCCCGCGATGCGGGCGGCCGGCCGCGGCACCATCGTCAACATCAGCTCGCTGGCGGGCCGCATGTGGTCCGTGCCCTACGGCGGGTTCTACGCGGCCAGCAAGTTCGCGCTCGGTTCCGTCAGCGAGGCGCTCGCCGCCGAGGTCGCCCCGTTCGGCATCCGCGTGGTCTGCCTGGAACCGGGCAACTTCGCCACCGACGTCCGGGCCAACGCCTACGTCCGCGAGACCGGCCCCGACGACCCCTACGCCGCCGACGAGGCCTGGATGCAGGAGTTCCTGGCCCGGGGGGGGGGGGGGGGGGGGGGGGGGGCGGCCGGCCCCCCCCCCCCCCCGGTTGTTCCACCCCCCCCCCGCGACCACACCGC
>NZ_JBVHXT010000030.1:114173-128073 GCF_055569255.1 Streptomyces sp. NPDC029296 | reverse complement strand
GGCTGCACACCTACAATCACCACCGCGGACACACCGCGCTGAAAGGGCAACCACCCGCCAGCCGCGTCCCCAACCTCACGGGTCAGTACAGCTAGTCCACCTCGGCCACGGCCTGCGCGAACTGGGCCTGGTACAGCCGGGCGTACGCGCCGTCGGCCGCCAACAGCTCGGCGTGCGCGCCCTGTTCCACGATGGAGCCGTTCTCCATCACCAGGATGGTGTCCGCGTCCCGGATCGTCGACAGCCGGTGCGCGATCACGAACGACGTACGGCCCGTCGCCAGTTTGGCCATCGCCTTCTGGATCAGCACCTCCGTGCGCGTGTCCACGGAACTCGTCGCCTCGTCCAGCACCAGGATCACCGGGTCGGACAGGAACGCCCGCGCGATGGTGATCAGCTGCTTCTCACCGGCGCTGACGCCCGTGCCCTCGTCGTCGATCACGGTGTCGTAGCCGTCGGGCAGCGTCCGGATGAACCGGTCCGCGTGCGCGGCCCGCGCCGCCTCCTCGATCTCGCCGCGGGTGACCTCGCGCGCGGCGCCGTAGGCGATGTTCTCCGCGATGGTGCCGCCGAACAGCCAGGTGTCCTGGAGCACCATGCCGATGCCGGACCGCAGGTCGTCCCGGGTCATCCCGCGGATGTCCACCCCGTCCAGGGTGATCCGGCCGCCCGAGACGTCGTAGAACCGCATCAGGAGGTTGACCAGCGTGGTCTTGCCCGCGCCGGTCGGGCCGACGATCGCCACCGTGTGCCCCGGCTCCACCGTCAGCGACAGGTCCTCGATGAGCGGCTTGTCGGGGTCGTAGCGGAACGACACGTGCTCCAGGCAGACGCGCCCGCGCAGCTCGGCCGGCCGCTCGCCCGGCACCGGGTCCGCCTCCTGCTCCTCCGCGTCCAGGAGTTCGAAGATCCGCTCGGCCGAGGCCACCCCGGACTGCACCAGGTTCGCCATCGACGCGACCTGCGTCAGCGGCATGGAGAACTGCCGCGAGTACTGGATGAACGCCTGCACGTCGCCGATGGACAGCGAACCGGAGGCGACCCGCAGACCGCCGACGACCGCCACCAGCACGTAGTTCAGGTTCGACACGAACATCATCAGCGGCTGCATGACGCCGCTGTTGAACTGCGCCTTGAACCCGGCCTCGTACAGCGCCTCGTTCTGCTCGGCGAACTGCCGCGCCGACTCCTCCTGCCGCCCGAACACCTTCACCAGCGTGTGCCCGGTGTACATCTCCTCGATGTGGGCGTTGAGCTTGCCGGTGGAGCGCCACTGCTGCACGAAGTGCGGCTGGGACCGCTTGCCGACCCGGGTGGCGACCACGAACGACAGCGGGACGGTGACGAGGGCCACCAGCGCCAGGATCCAGGACACCCAGAACATCATCGCCAGCACGCCGATGATGGTCAGCACCGAGTTGATCAGCTGGCCCATCGACTGCTGGAGGGTCTGGCCGATGTTGTCGATGTCGTTGGTCGCCCGGGACAGCACCTCGCCGCGCTGGCGCTTGTCGAAGTAAGCCAGCGGCAGCCGCGACAGCTTGTTCTGCACGTCCTCCCGCATCCGGTACATCGTGCGGTTCACGGCCCGGTTGACCAGCCGGGTCGCGACCGCCATCAGCAGGCCCGCGACCAGGAAGGTGCCGAGGGCGAGCAGCAGCACATGCCCCACGGCGGTGAAGTCGATGCCCTCGCCCGGGGTGAAGTCGGTGCCCTTCAGCATGTCCGCGACCCGGCCCTGGCCGCGCTCGCGCATGGAGTCGAGCACCTGCTCCTTGGTGGCGCCGTGCGGCATCTCCCGGCCGATGAGGCCGGCGAAGACGAGGTCGGTGGCGCGGCCGAGGATCTTCGGGCCGACCACGCTCAGGGCCACGCTGACCACCACGCACAGCAGCAGGGCGTAGATCGTGAGCCGCTCCGGCCGGAACCGGGCGACGAGCCGTTTGCCCGACCCCTTGAAGTCCATCGAGCGCTGGTCGGGGCCGCCCCCGGCCATCATGCGTCCCATGGGACCGGCCATCAGGCGGCCTCCGCTTCCGTCAGCTGGGAGAGCACGATCTCCCGGTAGGTATCGTTGGATGCCATCAGCTCGGCGTGCCGGCCGGAGCCGACCACCCGGCCCTCGTCCAGCACGATGATCCGGTCCGCGTCCCGGATGGTCGACACCCGCTGGGCGACGATCACCACGGTGGCCTCGGCGGTCTCCCGCGCCAGCGCGGCGCGCAGGGCCGCGTCGGTGGCGTAGTCGAGCGCGGAGAAGGAGTCGTCGAAGAGGTAGATCTCCGGGCGCTGCACCAGCGTGCGGGCGATGGCGAGCCGCTGCCGCTGACCGCCGGAGACATTGGTGCCGCCCTGCGCGATCGGCGCCTCCAGGCCGCCCTCCAGCCTGGTCACGAACTCCTTGGCCTGCGCGACCTCCAGCGCGTGCCACAGCTCCTCGTCGGTGGCGTCCGGATTGCCGTAGCGCAGGTTGCCGGCGACGGTGCCGGCGAACAGGTACGGCTTCTGCGGGACGAGCCCGACGGTCTTGGCGAGCAGCACCGGGTCGATCTCGCGCACGTCCACGCCGTCGACCCGCACCTCGCCGTCGGTGGCGTCGAACAGCCGGGGGACGAGCCCGAGCAGCGTCGACTTGCCGCTGCCGGTGGAGCCGATCACGGCGGTGGTCTCGCCGGGCCGGGCCGTCAGGTCGATGGACTTCAGCACCGGCTCCTCGGCGCCCGGGTAGCGGAAGCCCGCGCCCCGGATCTCCAGGTGCCCGTGCGCACGCAGCGCGGTGACGCCGGCCGCCGGCGGCACGACGCTGGAGGAGGTGTCCAGGACCTCCTGGATGCGCTCGGCGCAGACCTCGGCCCGCGGCACCATCATGAACATGAAGGTGGCCATCATCACGGACATGACGATCTGCATCAGATAGGCGAGGAACGCCGTGAGGTCGCCGATGGCCATGCCGCCGCTGTCGATGCGGTGCGCGCCGAACCACACCACCGCGATGGACGACACGTTCACCACCGTCATGACGATCGGGAACATCAGGGCCAGCAGCCGGCCGGTGGCGAGCTGCATCTCGGTCAGCTCGCCGTTGGCCCGGCCGAACCGCTCCTGCTCGTAGGCGTCCCGGACGAAGGCGCGGATCACCCGGTTGCCGGTGATCTGCTCGCGCAGCACCCGGTTGACCGTGTCCAGCCGGTCCTGCATGGACCGGAACAGCGGGCGCAGCCGGCGCACGATCAGGGTCACGGAGACGCCGAGCACCGGCACGACCGCGATCAGCACGGCGGACAGCGGCACGTCCAGGCCGAGCGCCAGCACGATGCCGCCCACGCACATGATGGGCGCCGACACCATCAGGGTGAACGTCATCAGGACCAGCATCTGGACCTGCTGTACGTCGTTCGTCGTACGGGTGATGAGGGAGGGCGCCCCGAAGTGACCCACCTCACGCGCGGAGAAGGACTGCACCCGGTCGAAGACGGCACCGCGCACGTCCCGGCCGAGCGCGGAGGCGGTCCGGGCGCCGTAGTACACGGCGCCGATGTTGCACACGACCTGCGCCAGCGAGATGCCGATCATCAGGGCGCCGAAGGACAGGATGTAGTCCGTGTCGCCCTTCACGACACCGTTGTCGATGATGTCGGCGTTCAGGGTGGGCAGGTAGAGGGTCGCGCAGGTCTGGAGGAACTGGAGCACCACCAGAAGGGCGATGGGTTTCTTGTAGGGCCTGAGATAGGTCCGTAGAAGTCGTATGAGCACGCTACGTCTCTCGGGGTCGGCGACAGGGGCTGGTCGGTTGCCCTTGGCCCCTATCGTCGGACACTCCACCCGCGTTACCTCAACCGATTAACCCGAAGGCTTCTCCTCTACTGGACCGGGGTTTCGGGGAGTTACGTCCTACTGTGCCCTCTATGGGCGAAATGCCCCCGGGTGGGTCTGCTCCCGCACCGCCGTGAACTGCTGCCGTACCGCCTGCCCCACGGCCAGTTCCTCGCCCGGCTCCAGCACCTGCGCCGCCGCGCCCTGCCAGGCCGGCGGGGTGCGCGGATCGAGGGTGCCCTGCGACACCCCGAGCGCCCAGGCCGCCTGCCGGGCCGCGCCGATCGCCGCGTAGTCCGCCGGCTGCGGCACGACGACCTGCGCGCCGAACAGCGACGGCGCCGAGGCCTGGACGGCGGGCAGCTCGGCGGCGGCGCCCAGCAGGAAGATCCGGCGCACCTCCACGCCCCGCCCGCGCAGCACGTCCAGCGCGTCGGCCAGCCCGCAGAGCATGCCCTCGAAGGCGGCCCGCGCCAGGTGCTCGGGCTTCATCGACTCGCGCCGCAGCCCCGCGAGGGTGCCCGCGGTGTGCGGCAGGTTCGGCGTCCGCTCGCCCTCCAGGTACGGCAGCAGCACCAGCCCGTGCGCCCCCGGCGTGGACTTCACCGCCAGGTCGGACAGGCTCTCCAGGTCCGGCAGGCCGAGCAGTTCGGCGGTGCCGCGCAGGGCGCGCACGGCGTTCAGGGTGGTGACGACCGGCAGGTGCATGCCGGTGGCGTCGGCGAGCGAGGTGATCATCCCGGTCTGGTCGGCGAGCGCCTCCGGGTGCACCGCCATCACCGAACCCGAGGCCCCGAGCGACACCACCACGTCGCCGAGGCCGAGGCCGAGCCCGAACGCGGCGGCCATGGTCTCCCCGGTCCCGGCGGAGATCAGCAGTCCCTCCGGGGTGGTGCCGGCCGCCTCGGCGGGGCCGATCACCTCCGGCAGCACCGCCTGGTGGCCGAGCGCCAGCTCGACCAGCTCGGGACGGTAGGCGCCGGCCGCCGCCGACCAGTAGCCGGTGCCGGAGGCCCCGCCGCGGTCGGTGGTGCGCCGCAGGGGCCGCCCGAGCAGCTGCCACACCAGCCAGTCGTGGGCCTGGAGCAGCACGGCGGTGCGCCGCGCGTTCTCCGGCTCGGTCTTCGCCAGCCAGCGCAGCTTGGTGACCGGCTGGGCGGCTCCCGGCACGCAGCCGACCGCCTGCGCCCAGGCCTCCCGGCCGCCGAGCGCGTCCACCAGGTCGGCCGCGGCGACCTGCGCACGCTTGTCGCCGCCGGCCAGGGCCGGGCGGACGGTGTTGCCCTGGGCGTCCAGCGGGACCACGGCGTTCTGCTGCGCCGAGACCCCGATGGCCTGCACCCCCTCCAGCAGCCCGCCGCCGGCCGCCTCGCCGAGGGAGAGCAGCCAGGCCTGCGGATCGACGTCGCTGGGCCGGCCCTCCACCGGATGCGGGGCGTACCCCTGTCGTAGTACGGCACCGGTGTCCGTGTCGCAGACCACGATGCGCGTGAACTCCGGTGAGCTGTCCAAGCCGGCGACTATCCCCATGCGGAGAATTTTGCCGTACCGCCGCACCCGGCTCGGGCCGGGGCGTCCGAGGGGCGGGGCTCAGGTGTTGCTGGTCCCCCAGTCGTCCTCGCGGGTGCCGTGGCCGTTGCGCTCCCGCAGCGAGCGGACCCGGTGGGTCACCGACTCCGGGATGCGGTCGCCGACCGTGTGGAACGCCTTGCCGGCGTAGACGCGGCCCTGCTGGGCCGCGGTCTCGGCCGTGTTGCGGACCGCGGGGTTCTGCGCGATCTGCCGGGCCGACTTCTTCAGCTGTTCGTAGCGCTCGCGTCCGGCCTTGGTGCCGAGTACGTAACCGAGGGCCAGTCCGGCGAGGAACGTGAGCCGGTAGCGCATGGCTGCCACCCTTCCCGTGTGTAGGCATCTGGTGCGGCGCTGGCGCCGAGGGAACCGATTGGCGGAGCACCCCCCTGCTTGCGCTAATGTATGTGTCGCAGCGAGCAACCGCCCCCTGGCGAATACCCAGGTAGGTACGTTCGATGCAACGAGGCGATCCTCCGTAGCTCAATTGGCAGAGCAGCCGGCTGTTAACCGGCAGGTTACTGGTTCGAGTCCAGTCGGGGGAGCTTCGGTCCTCCGTAGCTCAATTGGCAGAGCAGCCGGCTGTTAACCGGCAGGTTACTGGTTCGAGTCCAGTCGGGGGAGCGCTGAACGAGGACCCCTCAGGGGTCCTTTTTCATGTCCGGGGGAACCGCCGCGCCCGTGGCGCTGTCCTCAAGGTCATGAGCGGCAGCGCGGCAGCCGACCAGCCGAGGCAGGAGATCGTATGAGCGGCTATGCTGCGGCAGACGGCGCGCACACTTGTACGCGACACGCCGCTATGGGGCGGTAGCTCAGCCGGTTAGAGCAGCGGACTCATAATCCGTCGGCCGTGGGTTCGAGTCCCACCCGCCCCACCCGGGTTGTCCCCAGGAGAACCGTTTCCACCTGCGGGAGCGCGACAACGGGGGTCACCGCTTCAAGCTGGTGGCCCCCACTTCGTACCTCCGCGGCCTCGGTGTGTCCGCGCTGGAGCGCCCGCCCTCCGGGGCCGAGTCAGTAGCGGTACCGAGCCTGGACGATGATCAACTCGCCGCCGGCCGGCTTGTACACGAGTCGGTGGGTGTCGTCGATCCGCCGGGACCAGTAGCCCGGCAGGTCACCCTTCAGGGGCTCCGGCTTGCCGATGCCCTTGAAGGGATCGCGCAGGGTGTCGTCGATCAGCCTGTTGACGCGCTTGACCATCTTGCGGTCGTTCTCGGCCCAGTAGATGTAGTCCTCCCAGGCGTGGGAGGTGAAAGAGATCGTCACGCGCGCTCCGCGTCGGGGTCGACCAGCGCGTGACGCCGGGCCTCGCCGGCCTCCGCCTCGGCGACGGAGTCGAGCAGGCGGCGGGCATTCTTGGGGGAGCGCAGGAGGTGCACCGTCTCGGTCCAGGAGTTGAAGTCCTCCTCGGACATGAGGACGGCATTCCCCTTGCGGGAAGTGATGTGGACCGGGGCGTGGTCCTCGTTGACCTGCTCGATCAGTGGGAACAGGTTCTGACGCGCCTCGCTGGCGGTGATGGGCATGCTCGCCGCCTCCTCTCGACTTGTACAATATATGGTACGAATCATGATCGCGTCCGCGGATGTCGGCGCGTCCGCCGGGGTGGTGTGCCGAAGGCCGCCCGGCCGTCCGGTGCGGCACCGGAAGATCCGGGACTCGGCGAGGTGGTCCGAGGGCTCCGGTCGGGGCTCGGTCCTTCGGACGGGGGCCCGGACGGCGGCGGAGCCGAGGGTGCCGCCAAGACGTGGACATCGGACGCTCCCCGGGGACGCCCTGTCCCCATGATCCGACGCCGGCCTGCGAGGCTCCCGCCCTCTGCCGGCCGACCGCCGGGGCGAACCCGCGGACCTGACGCTGCGGCGGCTCGCCCGGTCCGCGCCAGCCTGCCAGGACGGGCTCTGAGGGTGAGTCACATCACATGGCGTAACACATGCCCGTCAGGCATCGCTTACAAGAACGGGCCCGCAAGGGTGTCCGCCCGGGCGATGTCGCCGATGAGCTTGGCGTCAGCGTGCAAGAGATGGGCAAGATGCTCTTCGGTTCGGCCATGCCGACAGGGCAGGCCGGCGACGGACGGGCGATCGGCGGGGTCCAGAAGACCCAGAGGACCCAGAGGACCCAGAGGACACTGAGCCTGGTGCGGACCGACGCGGCAGTCCGCCCCGCGGTGCAACCCTTTTCACCCGTGCGGTGTTCTGTTCGGTGATGGATGAGAAGGCCGAGCGGCAGCTGACCGAGCTCCTGGCCGTGGACCTCGACGACGGCTTCACCGAGCTGGTCCGGGTTCACGGCAGAGCCGTGTACACGTTCCTGTTCCGGGTCTCCGGCTCGGCCACCGAGGCGGACGACCTGGGACAGGACGTCTTCCTGCGCGCCTACACCGCGTTACAGGGCTACGACCCCGAGCGCAGGCGGCAGCTCAAGACGCGCGCCTGGCTGCTCACCGTCGCCGCCAACGTCTGGCGCAACCACCTGCGCACCTGCTCGCGCCGGCCGGCCCTGACGGGCGTGCCCATGGAGGACGCCGGCGACGCCTGGACGGACCGCGGTCCGGGGCCGGAGGAACTGGCCGCGCTCGCCGAGGACCGGCGGCGCCTGGTCATGGCGTTGCTGGAACTGCCGGAGCACCACCGCACGCCGGTGGTGCTCCGCCATGTGCTGGGACTGAGCTACACGGAAGTCGCCGAGGTACAGCGGTGCGCGGTCGGGACGGCCAAGGCACAGGTGTCCCGCGGACTGAAGGGCCTGCGCCGGCTGCTGGAGCCGGAGACGGCCCTGCTGGAGGAGGTGATGACATGAGGAGTGACCGAGAGACACCCCGTCTCGACGCGGCCCGGTCCGGCCTGGCCGGTCTCGTCACGGAACCACCGGCGGACTTCGCCGTGCGCGTGCTGCGCCGCGCCGGCGTCCCGCGTGAGCGCTACGACACCTATGTCCGCCTCGACACCGCCGCCGGCGGTCTCTTCGTGGCGGCGAGCGCGGAGGCGGTGACCGGGGCCGCGCTGGACACCGGCGGGCTGACCGCGCCGGGATTCGAGGAGCTGCACCGCTCCCGGACCCGCCGTTCGGCGCTGCGGTCGGCCAAGCCGTTCCCGGGGGTCACCACCGCGCTGCGCACGGGCCGCGCCCGGCGCCTGCCCATCGACCTGTCCCCGCTCGACCCGGTGGACCGGGCCGTGCTGGAGGCCGTGCGCACCATCCCCGCCGGGCAGCTGCGCCCGCTCGGCTGGATCGCCCGGGAGGCCGCGGTGGCGCCGGGGGACGTGCTCGGCGCGCTGGCCCACAACCCGGCCGCGGTGCTGATCCCCTGCCACCGGGTGACGTATGACAACGGCGTCCCCTGCGACGCCGGGCACCTGCCCGCGACGGGCGAGGCGCTGCGCGCCGCCGAGGGCGTCGACCCGGGGCGGGCGGCCGAGCTGCGCCGGCGCGGAGTGGTGTTCCTCGGCAGCGACACGACCCGTATCTACTGCCACCCCACCTGCGCCCACGCCCGCCGCATCACCCCGCCCCACCAGGTGCCGTTCCGTACCGCCCGGGAAGCCGGGCGGGCCGGGTACCGGGCCTGCAAGAGCTGCCGGCCCCTCACGGTATGACGGCCCCCCGGACCGGCGGTCACGACCGGAGCGACGGCTACGGCCGGACCGGCGGTCACCACCCGACCGGCGGCCCCCACCCGACCCAGGTCACGACAGGACCGAGGGTCACGACCGGACCGATGGTCACGACGAACACGGAGTTGTCTTGCGAACCACTCTCATCCCCGGCGACACCGCGGCGGCGGTCACGGTGCACCCCACACCGCTGGGGCCGCTCGTGCTCGCCGCCACGGCCGACGCGCTCGTGCTGTGCTGCTACGGCGCGGTGGAGGACGCCGTCGCCCGCCTCACCCGGGGCGGTCTGCGCGCCGTGCCCGAGGAGCGCGCGGACGCGGCCCCGCTGAAGGTGCTGGCCCAGGCCCGGGAGCAGCTCGACGCCTATCTCACCGGCGCCCGCCGGGACTTCACCCTCCCGGTGGACCTGCGGCTCGCCACCCCGTTCAGCCGGCAGACCGTCATGGCGCTGGAGGAGTTCGTGCCCTACGGGCGCACCGCGACGTACGCGCAGCTGGCCGTCGCGCTCGACCGGCCCCGGGCGGCCCGCGCGGTCGGCACGGCCCTCGGCGCCAACCCGGTCTGCGTCGTGCTGCCCTGTCACCGGATCGTAGGTTCCGGCGGCAGCCTGAACGGGTACGCGGGCGGTCTGGACGCCAAGCGGTTCCTGCTCGGACTGGAAGCGGGACCGGCGGCCCCCTGACCGGTGGGCGCCGGCCCGTCCCCCGTCCCCGGCGCCCACCCCTCCTCTTCGCCACGTCCATCCGCCACGGAGAGCCACTCGCGTGAACAGCTACGACAGCCCGCCCCTGCCCGGCCTCGCGGAGCCGCCGGCCGCCGCCGCGCCCGCCCCGGGCGACGACGGCCCCGGCGTCCTGCCGCCCCTGAACTGGCCCGCCCTGGCCGCCGAGCTGGACGCGGAGGGCGTCGCGCTCACCCCGCCCCTGCTGTCCGCCGAACAGTGCGCCCGGGTACGGGAGATGTACGACGAGCCGGTGCTCTTCCGCAGCACGGTGACGATGGCCAGGCACCGGTTCGGCGAGGGCGCCTACCGCTACTTCGCCCACCCGCTGCCCGACCCGGTCCAGGCCCTGCGCCGGGAGCTGTACCCGCACCTCGCGCGCATCGCCAACACCTGGGCCGGCCGGCTCGGCGAGCCCGGATTCCCCGAGCGCCACGAGGACTTGGTCGCCGCCTGCGCCGACGCGGGCCAGCACCGGCCGACCCCGCTGCTGCTCCGCTACGAACAGGGCGGCTACAACTGCCTGCACCAGGACGTGTACGGCGACCTCACCTTCCCGCTCCAGGTCGCGGTGCTGCTGGACCGGCCGGACGAGGACTTCACCGGCGGCGAGAGCGTGTTCGTGGAACAGCGGCCGCGCGCCCAGTCCCGGCCCCTGGTGCGGCGCCCAGCGCAGGGACAGGGACTGATCTTCGCCGTCCACCACCGCCCCGTACGCTCCGCGCGCGGCTGGAGCCGGGTGATGCTGCGCCACGGGGTGAGCGCCGTGCACAGCGGGCGGCGCCACGTGCTCGGGATCATCTTCCACGACGCCCGCTGAGCCGGGCGGCGTCCGGGTTCGCCCCGTGCCGCGGCGAACTCGTGTACGACCGCCGTAGGGGCCCGGTTCTGCCGCCTCGCTCCAGTGACGCCGCAGCCTCGCCGACGGGGCTGGTCAGAGCCGCCCGCCCGCGCTCCGGAAACTGCCGCACCGGCTGAAGCGCCGCTGGAGATCGGCAACAAGGCCGTTACATACGGTGGCTGTGCGACGGCAGGGGGGATTCGTGACCTGCCTCGTACCACTGTCAACCCGGCGACACAGCGTTAAGGAGCAGTGGCACACATGCGGCACGTACAAGAGGCACGGGCCACGCCCGCGGAGCACGAGACCCGACCGGTCCCGGAAACCATGCCGGCGAACGGTTCGCCGTACCGTCTGGGAGCGGCGCTGCTGCAGTCGCTCGCGCAGGAGATGAACGCGCTCGCCGAACAGGCGTCGGCGCTGCTCAGCATGCCCCCGGAGGAGCTGTCCCTGGACGCGGACGCCTTCGCCCAGATCGCTCGCAGAAACGTTCCACGCTGGCATTTCGCCATGCTCAACGACACCGGGCGCAACACCGCCCTGATGACCGCCCTGGAGCGGGGCATCCCGGCGGGGGCGACCGTGCTGGACATCGGCTCCGGGAGCGGGCTGCTCGCCATGGCCGCCGCCCGGGCCGGCGCGAGCCGGGTGTTCACCTGCGAGATGAACCCGCTGCTGGCGGAGATCGCCCGGAACGTCGTCAACGCGCACGGCCTGTCCGACGTCATCACCGTCCTCGGCAAGCCGTCCACCGACCTGGACCCGGAGCGCGACCTCGGCGGACCGGTGGACGTCCTGGTGTCGGAGATCGTCGACTGCGGCCTGATCGGCGAGGGCCTGCTGCCCTCCGTGCGCCACGCCCGCGAGCACCTGCTGAAGCCGGACGGGATCATGCTGCCCTCGGCGGCCCGGCTGCACGGCAGGCTGGTCAGCAGCGAGGCCGTGCTGAAGCTGAACCAGGTCACCACGGCCGGCGGCTTCGACGTCTCGCTCATGAACACGCTCGCGACCCGCGGCCACTTCCCGGTCCGGCTCGACACCTGGCCGCACCGGTTCCTGTCCGAGGCGTCGCCGCTGGTCGAGTTCGACCTGGCGCGGTCCCCGCTGGAGCCCGGCGAACGCCCCCTCGCCCTGACGGCCACCGCCGACGGCGAGGCCCAGGCCCTCGCGGTCTGGTTCGAGCTGGACATGGGAAGCGGCATCACCCTGTCCAACCCGCCGGACAACCCCGCCTCGCACTGGATGCAGGGCTGGGTCCCGCTGGAGAAGCCCGTGCCGACCAAGGCGGGCGAGCCGGTCGCCCTCCGGCTCGCCTGGAGCGACTTCACCCTGCGCGCGAGCATCTGACACCGCCTCACCCCGGCACCGGCCACGAGCCGGCGGCCGCACCTGTCTGGACCAGGACTAGGGAGCAAGCGATGAGTCACGTACCCCCGCACGTCCCGTTCGAACTCAGCGGCGCGGAACTGCGCGACGCGATCGTGCAGTACGCCACCGCCCCGATCTACCACGACAACCTGGACTGGGTGAACCACGACAATCCCTACCGCCGGCAGCTCAGGCCGCAGGTGCTGCCCCACCTGGACTACGACAAGGTCCCGGGCCGGGAGAACATCCTGAACTACGCGAGCCTGGCCGTGCAGCGCCTGCTGACCTCCGTCTACGAGGCCGACCTCGTGTTCTTCCCCAAGTCCGGGCTGAAGGGCAAGGAGGAGGACTTCCGGGCGTTCTACAGCCCCGCCAACCGGGCGCTCGGCGAGCGGATCCGGCCGGCGCTGGAGCGCTTCGCCTTCGGCTTCCTCGACGACGAGGTGGAGACCTCCGGCAACTGGACCGCGCAGAGCCTGGACGCCTACCTGGACTCCCTCGGCACCGCGGGCGGCGAGGAGCAGTCGCCGGTGGAGAAGGCCATCCTGGGCTCGGCCGACCGCGAGCGGGCGGCCCGGATGTGGCTGGTGCAGTTCGCGCCGGACTTCCTCTCCGAGGCCTCGCCGATGATGCGCAACGTCCTCGGCTACTACGGCCCGGCCCAGTCCGAGTGGTTCAAGGTCGTCATCGACGAGTACGGCTACGGCGTCCACGACACCAAGCACAGCACCCTGTTCGAGCGGACCCTGGAGTCGGTCGGCCTGGAGTCCGACCTGCACCGGTACTGGCAGTACTACCTGAACAGCAGCCTGCTGCTGAACAACTACTTCCACTACCTGGGCAAGAACCACGAGCTGTTCTTCCGTTACGTCGGCGCGCTGTACTACACGGAGAGCTCCCTGGTCGACTTCTGCCGCCGCGCCGACAAGCTGCTGCGCGAGGTCTTCGGCGACACGGTGGACACCACCTACTTCACCGAGCACGTCCACATCGACCAGCACCACGGCCGGATGGCCCGCGAGAAGATCATCAAGCCGCTGCTGGAGGCGCACGGCGAGGGCATCATCCCGGAGATCGTGCGGGGCATCGAGGAGTACCGGGTGCTGCTGGAGGTCGGCGACTTCGACTTCTCCGAGCAGATCGCGTGGATGGACGCCCAGCCCGAGCTGATGAAGCTGCACGACCCGGTCTTCGAGGGGCTCAAGCAGGGCAGGGTCGACGCGCCCGTGGCCCACCTCGTCGAACCGCGCGGCGAGCTGTCCAACACCCACTGCCACGACGGCGACGAGCTGTGCCACATCGTCTCCGGCACCATGCGCTTCGAGAGCGGCCTGGGCTCCTCGCTGACCCTCCAGGCCGGCGAGGGCGTCGTCATCAAGCGCAACCGGCTGCACGGCGCGAACATCGAATCGGACGAGTGCGTCTACGAGATCCACTCGGTGGGGGACTACCGCAAGTGCCTGTCGTGACCTTCACCGCCGAGGGGCGGGACAACTGCGTGGTCATCGAGGGGACGCCGTACGTCTACGCGACGGTCGGCGGCCGGGGCTTCGTGATGCGGGCCCGGTGCCCGCACCGCGGCGGACCCCTGCACCTGGCCCAGGTGGCCGGGGACGGCATCCGGCTGGTGTGCCCCTGGCACGAGCGGGGGACCTCGCTGGCCCGGATGCGGGCGGAGATCCCGGCCGTGCGGGTGGGCGACCGGGTCACCGCCGTCTTCCCCGAGCACCCGCCGGCCCGCGGCTGGCCGGCCCCGCCCCGGGACTGCGCCGTCGGCCTGGAGCACCGGCCGCTGTCGCCCGCGCTGAGCCGCCCGCGCGCGGCGGCCGGCTGACCCGCCGGCCACTGCAACGCCCCGGCGCCGGCCGGTGTTCTACAGACGGCCGGTCCGGGGGGGGGGGGGGGGGGGGGGGGGGGGGGGGGGGGGGGGGGGGGGGGGGGGGGGGGGAAAGGAGGAGGGGGGGAGGG